>NZ_JBFUBY010000061.1:0-18103 GCF_056405515.1 Polaromonas sp. P1_G2 | reverse complement strand
AGCGTGGCCATCACGTCGTCGGGCTTGACGGCGGCGGCAGCCGCCGCGGCGGCCTGCGCAGGATTGCCCTGCAGGCCTTGCTGCAGGTTTTGCGCCAGCACCTGGCCCAGCGCCACGCCGGCGCCCAGGCCCATGGCGTCGCCGGCAATGCCGCCACCACCGCCTGCGCCCTCGGCGAACTTCGGGATCGCCTGCGCCGTCTGGTACTGCATGAACTTGCCCATGTCGTTGCCGACCATGCCCATGCCGATTTTCTGGTCCAGGATTTTTTGCAGCTCTTCGGGCAGCGAGACGTTCTGCACCGTCATGCCCTCGAGCTTCAATCCGATCTTGGCGAACTCGGGTGTGAGTTGCGTGACCAGCGCCTGCGCGAAGGCCAGCTGGTTGGCGGCCAGGTCCAGGAAGGCGATTTCACTGGAGGCGATGGCGTTGGAAATATTCTGCAGCACCAGGCCGCGCAGCTGGCCGTCGAGGTCGGCCGTGCTGTAGCGCTCGCGCGTGCCCGAGATCTCGGTGTGGAAAAGCTTGGGGTCGGCGATGCGGAAGTTGTAGTTGCCGAAGGCGCGCAGGCGGACGGCGCCGAAGTCTTTGTCGCGGATTGTGATGGGCTGGGGCGTGCCCCACTTCTGGTCGATCTGCTGGCGCGTGCTGAAGAAGTAAACGTCGCTCTTGAAGGGCGATTCGAATAGCTTGTCCCAGTTCTTGAGGTAGGTCAGGACCGGGATGGTCTGCGTGGTCAGCTTGTACATGCCGGGGCCGAAGACGTCGGCGACCTTGCCCTCGTTGACGAACACCGCCATCTGCGACTCGCGCACGGTGAGCGAGGCACCGTACTGGATCTCCATGTCGGCCATCGGGAAACGCCAGGCCAAGGTGCCGTCGCCGTCCTCGGTCCACTGGATGATGTCGATGAACTGTTTCTTGATGAAGTCCATTAGTGCCATGGCGCGCTCCCCTTTGCTATGAAGTGAGTTGTCGGCCACATGATACCCGGCGAAAACGACATCAGGCGGTGAATCCCGTCCGCAAGCGCAGACGGGCCAGGTCAACGCCGGATGGCGCCGCTTACTGCCCCGAGCCCGCCTGCGGCACGCCGGCCAGGCAATTCACGGTACCGGCCCCGACGGTGCAGTCGCCCTGCGCCGGATTGGCGGCATTGGGCGTGTCGGGAAAGCCCGCCAGGCGGAAGGGTGGTGCTTCCGTCGTCTCGGCCAGTTCCTGCGTGCTCCGTATGCCGGCCGCGCGGCGGAAGGCCTGTTCACGCCGGTCGTCGGCTTCCAGCACCGGCAGCGCGGTGCCGTTGACGACACGCAAATCCCCGGTCCGCTCGGCCATATTGGCCGGCGCCGGCGTGATCCCACCGTCAGCACGTCCGCGCCTATGCGGCCGGTAAAGGCCGCGGCGCCGGTCGCCAGCGTGGCGGCCGTGGTGCCGTCCTGCACCTTGTCGGCGGCGGTGATGCCGCTGACATTGGCGATGGAGGCCGGCGTGATGGTCGCCGTGGTGGTGGTCGTGGTGTTGACGCTGTAATTACCGGCGTCGGTACCCGTGATGGCGATGCCGCCGACGTTCACCGTCTTGCCGATGCCGGCGTTCTTGTCGGTGAAGGCCGCCGACGTGTTGCTGGCGGCGAGCACGTCGCCGGCAACACGGTTGTCGTTGAGCGTCACCGTTGCGGCCGTGCCGCCGTCGTACACCTTGTTTTGTGCCGCGGCGCCGACCGTGAGGGCGCGCTGCGTGATGTCGGCGGTGGTCGCCGCCGTGGTGTTGACGCTGTAGTTGCCGGCATCTGTGCCGCTGATGCCGATGCCGGCCACGCTCACAGCCTTGCCGGTGCCGACGTTCTTGTCGGCGAAGCTGGCAGCGGTATTGCTGGCGCTGAGCACGTCGCCCGCGACGCGGTTGTCCGTCAGGGTCACGCCGGCGGCGGTGCCGCCGTCGTAGACCTTGTTGTTTCCCGTGGCATTGACCGTGAGGGCGCGCTGCGTGATGTTGGCCGTGGCGGCCGCGGTGGTGTTGACGCTGTAGTTGCCGGCGTCGGTGCCGGTAATGGCGATGCCGCCCACGCTGACGGCCTTGCCGATGCCGACGTTCTTATCGGCGAAGTTCGCGGCCGTGTTGCTGGCGGTAAGCGTATCGCCCGCGACGCGGTTGTCCGCGAGGGTCACGCCAGCGGTGGTGTTGCCGTCGTAGACCTTGTTGCTTCCCGTGGCGCTGACCGTGAGGGCGCGCTGGGTGATATTGGCCGTGGTCGCGGCGGTGGTGTTGACGCTGTAGTTGCCGGCGTCGGTGCCAGTGAGGCCGATGCCGCTGACGCTGACGGCCTTGCCGGTGCCCACGTTCTTGTCGCCAAAGCTGGCAGCGGTATTGCTGGCGCTGAGCACATCACCCGCGACGCGGTTGTCGGACAAAGTGACAGTGGCAACGGTGCCGCCGTCGTAAACCCGGTTCTGGCCGGTGGCGCTGACGGTGAGGGCGCGCTGCGTGATGTCGGCCGTGGTCGCGGCGGTGGTGTTGACGCTGTAATTGCCGGCGTCGGTGCCGGTGAGGGCGATGCCGCTCACGCTGACGGCCTTGCCGGTGCCCACGTTCTTGTCGCCAAAGCTGGCCGCCGTGTTGCTGGCCGTCAGCACATCGCCGGCGACGCGGTTGTCGGCCAGGGTCACGCCGGCCGTCATATTGCCGTCGTAGACCTTGTTGACTCCGGTGGCGCTGACCGTGAGCGCGCGCTGCGTGATGTCGGCCGTGGTCGCGGCGGTGGTGTTGGCGCTGTAGTTGCCGGCGTCGGTGCCGGTGATGCCGATGCCGCTGACGTTCACCGTCTTGCCGGTGCCGACGTTCTTGTCGAGGAAGCTGGCTGCCGTATTGCTCGCGGTCAGCACGTCGCCGCTGAGGCGGTTGTCAGCGAGCGTGACGGTCGCGGTGGTGCCGCCGTCGTACACGCGATTCTGGCCGGTGGCGCTGACCGTCAGCGCGCGCGGCGTGATGGTGAGCGCGCCATTGGTCAGGGCCAGGGTGTAGTTTTCGCTGTTGGCCCCCACGCCCGCGGTGATGGCCACCGGGCCGGCCGCCACGGCGGTCCGGTCGACGGCCGTGGTCGTGTAGTTCACGCCCTGGCCGGCGACGGTGTCGCCGTCAATCAGGCCGCCCACCACGCCGGTGAGCAGCGGGTTAGTGTCGCCGTAGACCTTGCTCTTGTTGTCGGCGGTGACGGTCAAGGTCGGTGCGATGCGGTAGAGGAAAGTGTTCGCGCTGCCGGCCGGCACATAGCTGGCATCGCTGTTGTAGCGCTTGCTGTAACCGGCGACGCCTTCGAGCGTGGCGCCGGGGTCGCCGCTGTACACCAGGTAACGCCCGGATGCGGCCACGATGCCGCCCGCACCCACGTTGTTGATGAGCTGGCCGCCGGTGCTGACGCCGGCGGCATTGGCGCTGCCGGCCTTCAAGACCACGGCATCGCCGGTGGCCGAGGAACTCACGGCGCTGTTCAGCGTGAGGTTGGAGGCCGCACCGGTGGTTTCAATCTTGACCGTGCCGCTCGCCGTCACGCCGGCGGTGGCGCCGACGGTTCCCACGGCCAGCGCGCCGGCCTGTTTGTAGTCCACGCTGCCGGTACTGGCGGCCAGCGTGGTGACGGCGTTGCCCGCGTTGGTAAGCGTATAGGCGCCTGTGCCCGTCAGCGCAAGCCCCGAGGCCGCGATAGCGCCGGACTGGCTGACGGCGCCGCCGGCGGACAAGGTGGCGTTGGCGGTGGTGGCAATCGCCGCCACGTCGAATCCGCCCGCGCTGGCGTACTGGACGGCGCCGGCCGCGTTGGCCGTGTCCGCGGCATTGCGCGACTGCAGGTTGATGGCCGTGCCGGCATTGCCGCTGTTGTTCAGCGTGATGGCGGCACCGGCATTGACCAGCGTTTTGACCTTCAGCGTCCCGGCCGTGATGTTGCCCGTGCCCGCCGTCTGGGTGACCGCGCCCAGCGCCGCCAGGTCCAGCGTGCCGCTGCCCACGTTGGAGGCCGTAGCGCCCACGCCGAGGTTGACGGCGCCCGCGCTGCGCACAAAGGCGTTGGCATTGCCCGTGGTGTTGACGCTGAGGTTGGTGGCTGCGATGTCGATGCCGTTGCTGGCGTCCGTGCCGATCTGGCCGTTGGCGTTGAGCGAAACGTTCTGCGCGGTGATGGTCTGCACGCCCACATCGGTGATGGAGCCGGCATTGAGCGTCAGCGTCTTGCCGGCCAGGGCGACCGGCCCGCCTATCGTCATCACGCCGGTGCTGGCCGTATCGCCGATCACGATGGGACCGGTGGCGCCTGTCGCAAAAGCGGTGATTTCCGCGGCCGTGAGGTCAAAGCCGGCGGCGCCCGCCAGCGACATGGTGCGGCTCGCGGTCTTGGCCTTGAGTGTGAGCACGCCGCTGGTGGCCAGCGCGTTGTTGCCGGTGTTCGCGGCGATGGCGACCGTGTCGGCCGTGATCGTGATGGGCCCGGTTCCGGCGGTCACGTCGAAGTTGTTCTGCGTGTAGCTGCCGGTGCCGGTGTCTATGGAGACCGCGCTGTTGGTGGTGCCGAGGTTGCCCGTCAGCGTCACGCCGTTGTTGCCGTTGTTCAGCGCGAAGCCGCCGGCCGCCGTGATGCTGTTGAGGGCGGCGATGGCGTTGGCCTGGGTGCCGAAATTCAGCGAACCGGCGCCGGTGCCGGCCACCGCCAGCGAGGCGGCCGTGACGGCGCCCGACTGCGTGATGTTGCCGTTGGATTGCAGCGCCAGCGTGCCCGTGGTGTTGACCGCGGCCACATTGAAGCCGGTGGCATCACGGTAGGAAATTGCGCCGGCGGCATTGACCGCATCGGCGGCATCGCGCGCGCGCAGGTCCACGCTGGCGGCTTCGTTGCCGGCGTTGTTCAGCGTGATCGCGGCGCCGGCGTTGACCAGCGTCTTGGCGACCAGCGTGGGCGCGGTGATGGCACCCGTCTGGGTGATGGCGCCGCCGGCCACGACCGTCAGGCTGGTGGCGGCCGTGGAAGCGCCCAGAGCGATGGCGTTGCTGTCGCGCAGCGAAACGTTGTTGCCGCTGGTGACGGCCACGCTGGAGAAATTGTTGCCGGCGTTAGCCAGCGTGATGTCGTTGGTCGCACCGGCAGCCAGCGTGGTCGCGCCGGTCACGGTGAGGGCGCCGGTTTGTGTGATGGCGCCGGCCGTGTTCACCGTCAGCGTGCCGGAGACCGTGGAGGTGCCCAGCGCCAGCGCGTTGGCGTCCGCGAGGCTGACGTTGAGCCCCGAGACCACCGACACCGCGCCGCTGAAATCGTTGCCCGCGTTGTTCAGCGCGATGTTGTTGCCGGCACCCACCGCCAGGGTGGCGGTGGTGGCCTTGATGGCGCTGGTCTGCGTGAGAGCGCTGCCGGCCGTGAGCGTCAGCGCATTGACGTTGAGCGCGCCGTTCAGGCTGATGTCGCCGGTGTCGGCGCCGTTGGTGGTGGCCGTCAGCGAGGTGGCGCCGCTGACGCCGGCCGAGGCGCCGCCTATGGCACCCACGGCGATGTCGTTGGCGGTCACCGTCAGGGCCGACAGGGCCAGGCTGGCGCCCGTGGTGCCGGTAATGGCAACATCGCCCTTGCCCGCCTGCAGCACCAGCGCGCGGCCCGAAGCCAGGCTGTTGACCGCGCCGTCGAACTGGATGTTGGCGCCGACGCCGACGCCGGCATTGCCGCCGCGCGAATCCAGCGTGATGCTGGCCGCATTGAGCAGGGCATCGTCCTTGATGCGGATCGCGCCGCCTGCGCCCGAGACCGCGGCACCGACCTGGTTGCCGCCCAGCGCCGTGAGGCCGCCGGCCAGCGTGATGGTGGGCGTGGCGCCCGCCGCATCGAGGGTGATGCCGCCGGCATTGCCGCCCGCCGCCGCACCCAAAGCGCCGGCATTGCCGCCGCTTGTCGTGATCGCCGCGACCGACACATTGCCGCCCGTCGAAACGACCGATACCGCCGCGCCCTGCCCGCCGGCCTGGCCGATGCCCACGCCGTTGCCGCCGATCGCGCTGAGCGTGCCGGTGCTGCTGATGGCCGCCGTGGAATTCACGTTGATCGCGGCGCCGTTGCCGCCCACGCCGGTACCGCTGCCGTTGCTGCCGTTGGCCGAGATGGCGGCCGTGGTGACACCGGCCCCCGAGACGTCCACAGTGCCGGCATTGCGGCCGTTGGCCGTGCCGATGGCCGCGCCGCCGGTGGTGTTGATGGCGCCCACGGCGACAGTACCGCCGGCGGCCGAGATATTGACATTGCCGCCATGGCCTGAAGTGCCGCCCAGCGTGGTAATGGTGCCTGCCGTGAGGTTGCCTGCGGCATTGCTCACGTTGATGCTGCCGGCCGTGCCGCCCGCGCCTGTGCCCAAGGCATTGCCGGTTTGCGCGGTCAAGGTGCCGGTGCTGATGTTTCCGCTGCCGCTGTTGTTGACCGCGATGCTCCCGGCACTACCGCCGGCGGCATTGGTGCCCACGCCCGCGCCGCCGCTGGCCGCGAGATTGCTAACCGTGATGCCGCTGTCGCCGGTGATAGAAATCGCCGCGCCGTTGCCGCCAGCCTGGTCGCCTGTGAGCGTGCCGTTGGTGCCGCTGGCGGTGATGGTGCTGGCGGTGAGCAGGCCGCCTGCGGCCTGCAGCGTGACGGCGCCTGCATTGCGTCCGCTGGTGCCGGCATTGGCCGTGCCGCCGCTGGAGATGATGGCGCCCATCGTCAGCACGCCGGCCGTGGAGGTGGCGCTGATGGCACCGCCGTCAGCGTTGGCACTGCCGGTGGTGGTCAGCGCGCCTGTGGTCACAGCCGTGCCGTTCAGTGTGATGCTGCCGGCCGTGCCGCCGGCGCCTGTGCCGGTCGCACCGCCGGTCGAGGCCGTGATGCCCCCGGCGGCGGCCAGCGTGCCGCTGCCGGTGATGCTGACCAGGCCAGCATTGCCGCCGGCCTGGTTGGTGCCCAGGCCCGCGCTGCCGCTGGCGGTGACGAGGCCGGTGACGGAGCGGTTCACGCCCGTGATCGTGACATTGCCCGCATTGCGGCCGGCGCCGGTTCCGCCGGACAGCACCGTGCCGCTGGTGTTCAGCGTGCCGGCAACCGTCACCCCGGCCTGTGAGGCCAGCGTGACCGCGCCGCCGTTGCCGCCAGCGGCACCCACCGTGCTGATGGCCCCGGTGCTGAGGTTGGCGCCGGCTGCGTTGTTGGTGAGGCTGATGCTGCCCGCCGCGCCGCCCGCACCTGTGCCCACCGCCGCGCCGGTTTGCGCGGTCAAGGCTCCAGTGTTGATATTGCCGCTGGTACTGTTGGTCACCGTGATGCTGCCGGCATCGCCACCGTCCGCGTTGGTGCCCACACCCGCACCGCCGCTGGCAGTGATGGCCGCCGTGGTAACTGCCCCGGTGGACGTGATGCTGATGGCCGCGCCACTGCCACCCTTCTGGTTCGACGCAGCAGCCGCCGCGCCGCCATTGGCCGTGATGGTGCCGGTGCCCATGTTGAGGCCGCCGCCGCTGATGGTGACCGTGCCGGCGTTACGGCCGGCCAGGCCATTGACGGTGGCGCCGCCGCTGGTGGTGATGTTGTTGTTCAACACGGACACCTGGCCCAGGGCGGACAGGCTGACATTGCCGCCGTTACCCTTGGTGCCGCCCGTCGTGGTGATGGCGGCGGTCGACAGCGTTCCCGCGGCGGCCGTGTTGGTGACGCTGACGCTGCCGGCAGTGCCGCCCGCGCCCGTGCCCAGCGCAATGCCGGTTTGCGCGGTCAGGGTGCCGGTGGCGATGTTGCCGCTGCCGCTGTTGTTGAGGGTGATGCTGCCGGCATTGCCGCCGGCCGCGTTGGTGCCCACGCCCACGCCGCCGCTGGCCGCGAGATTGCTAACCGTGATGCCGCTGTTGCCGGTGATGGAAATCGCCGCGCCGTTGCCGCCGGCCTGGTCGCCTGTGGGCGAGCCGCCGGTGCCGCTGGCGAAGATGTTGCTGGCGGTAAGCAGGCCACCCGTCGCCTGCAAGGTCACCGTGCCCGCGTTGCGGCCGGTCGTGCCTGCATTGGCTGCGCCACCGCTGGCGGCGATGACACCCGCCGTCAGGACGCCGGCCGTTGACGTTGCACTGATGGCACCGCCATCGCCGTTGGCGCCGCCCGTGGTGGTGAGTGCGCCGGTGGTGACGGTGCTGCCGTTCAGCGTGATGCTGCCGGCCGTGCCGCCGGCACCCGTGCCGGTTGCAGCGCCGGTCGAAGCCAGGATGCCCGTAGCCGCATCCAGCGTGCCGTTGCCCGTGATGCTGACCACACCGGCATTGCCGCCGGCCTGGTTGGTGCCCAGGCCCGCGCTGCCACTGGCGCTGACGAGGCCGGTGACGGAACGGTTGACGCCCGTGATCGTGACATTGCCCGCATTGCGGCCGGCACCGGTTCCGCCGGCCAGCACCGTGCCGCTGGTGTTCAGCGTGCCGGCGACCGTCACCCCGGCCTGCGAGGCCAGCGTCACCGCGCCGCCGTTGCCGCCGGCTGCGCCGCTGCTGTCTATGGCGCCGGTACTGAGGTTGGCGCCGGCCGCGCTGTTGCTCACGCTGATGCTGCCGGCCGCGCCGCCCGCACCCGTGCCCACCGCCGCGCCGGTGCGTGCCGTGAGCGCGCCCAGCGCAATCGCGCCGGCCGTCGTGGAGTTGTTCTGCACGCTGATGCTGCCGGCGTCGCCGCCATCGCCGTTGGTCGTGCCACCCGCACCGCCGCTGGCGATGATGGCCGCCGTGGTGACCGCTCCGGTGGACGTGATGCTGACGGCCGCGCCGCTGCCGCCCTTCTGGTTAGAGGTGGCCACCGCCGCGCCGCCGCCGGCCGTGATGCTGCCTGTGCCCATGTTGAGGCCGCCGCCGCTGATGGTGACCGTGCCGGCATTGCGGCCGGCCAGGCCATTGACGGTGGCGCCGCCGCTGGTGGTGATGCTGTTGTTGGCGGTGGCGACCTGGCCCAGCGCCGACAGGCTGACATTGCCGCCGTTGCCCTTGGTGCCGCCCGTCGTGGTGATGGCCGCGGTGGAGAGCGTTCCCGCGGCGGCCGTGTTGGTGACGCTGACGCTGCCGGCCGTGCCGCCCGCGCCTGTGCCCAGCGCGTTGCCGGTTTGCGCGGTCAAGGTGCCGGTGCCGATGTTGCCGCTTGCGCTGTTGTTGAGGGTGATGCTGCCGGCATTGCCGCCGGCCGCGTTGCTGCCCACGCCCGCGCCGCCGTTGGCCGTGAGGTTGGTGACCGTGATGCCGCTGTTGCCGGTGACGGAAATCGCCGCGCCGTTGCCGCCGGCCTGGTCGCCTGTGAGCGTGCCGTTGGTGCCGTTGGCGGTGACGGTGGTGGCTGTGAGCAGACCGCCCGTGGCTTGCAGCGTGACGGCGCCCGCATTGCGCCCGCTGGTGCCGGCATTGGCCGTGCCGCCGCTGGAGATGATCGCGCCCGTCGTCGTCAGCACGCCGGCCGTCGAGGTGGCGCTGATGGCGCCGCCGTCAGCGTTGGCGCCGCCCGTGGTGGTGAGTGCGCCGGTGGTGACGGTGCTGCCGTTCAGCGTGATGCTGCCGGCCGTGCCGCCGGCACCCGTGCCGGTTGCAGCGCCGGTCGAGGCCGCGATGCCCGCAGCCGTGTCCAGCGTGCCGGTGCCGGTGATGCTGATCACACCGGCATTGCCGCCCGCCTGGTTGGCGCCGTTGGCCGCGCTGCCGATGGCGCTGATCAAGCCTGTGACGGAGCGGTTCACGCCCGTGATGGTGACGTTGCCGGCGTTGCTGCCGGCGCGCGTGCCGGCGGCCAGCGCCGCACCGTTGGCGTTCAGCCAGTTGGTCACGGTGACACCGGCCTGCGAGGCCAGGGTCACCGCGCCACCGTTGCCGCCCGCGCCGCCCAAGGCGTTGATGGCGGCGGTGCTGAGGTTGCCGGCAGCCGCGTTGTTGGTGACGGTGATGCTGCCGGCCGTACCCCCGGCACCGGTGCCCACCGCGTTGCCGGTTTGCGCCCCCAGATTTCCGGCGACGATGTCGCCGCTGCCGCTGTTGCTGATCGTGATGCTGCCGGCATTTCCACCCGCCGCGTTGGTGCCCACGCCCGCGCCACCGCTGGCCGCGAGGGTGTTGACCGTGATGCCGCTGTTGCCGGTGATGGAAATCGCCGCGCCGTTGCCGCCGGCCTGGTCGCCTGTGAGCGTGCCGTTGGTGCCGCTGGCGGTGATGGTGCTGGCGGTGAGCAGGCCGCCCGCAGCCTGTAGCGTGACGGAGCCCGCATTGCGCCCCGTGGTGCCGGCATTGGCCGCGCCGCCGCTGGAAATGATGGCGCCCGTCGTTAGCACGCCGGCCGTCGAGGTGGCGCTGATGTTGCCGCCGTCGCCGTCGGCGCCGCCCATGGTGGTCAGCGCGCCGACCGTGACCGCCGTGCCGTTCAGCGTGAGGCTGCCGGCCGTGCCGCCCGCACCTGTGCCGGTGGCCGCGCCCGTTGACGCCGCGATGGCCACGGTGCCCAGCGTGCCGCTGCCGGTGATGCTGACCACACCAGCATTGCCGCCGGCCTGGTTGGTGCCGTTGGCCGTGCTGCCGATGGCGGTAATGACGCCAGTGACGGAGCGGTCTACGCCGGTGATCGTGATGTTGCCGGCGTTGCTGCCGGCGCGTGTGCCGGCGGCCAGCACGGTGCCGCTGGTGTTCAGCAAACCGGCCACGGTGACGCCGGCCTGCGAGGCTAGCGTGACAGCGCCGCCGCTACCGCCCGCGCCGCCCGCGGTGTTGATGGCACCGGTGTTGAGGTTGCCGGCGGCCGCGTTGTTGGTGATGGCGATGCTGCCGGCCGTGCCGGCGGCGCCGGTGCCTGTGGCCGCGCCGGTTTGCGCTGCCAGCACCGCCGTCACGATGTTGCCGCTTCCGCTGTTGGTGACCGTGATGACGCCCGCGTTGCCGCCCGACCCATTGGCGCCCGCGCCGCCCCCGCCGCCGGCGGCGATGGTCGCGCCTGCGATGCCGCCCGCGGCGCTGATGGAAACCGCTCCCGCGTTGCCGCCGTTGCCGGTGGTGTTGGCGCCCGTGCCGCTGGCCGTCACGGCGCCCAGCGCGGTGATGGCGCCGGCCGCCGTGATGTTGATCGCGCCGGCATTGCGGCCCGAGGTGTTGGCCAAGGTCCCTCCGCCGCTGCTGGTGACGATGCCCGCGCTGAGCGCACCGGCGGAGTTGAGCGTGATGGCGCCGCCGTCGCCGTTGGCGCCGCCCGTGGTGGTGATGTTGCCGGTGCCCAGGCTGGCGCCGGCCGCGCTGTTGGTCACTGAAACACTGCCGGCCGTGCCGCCGGCGCCCGTGGTCGTCGCATTGCCGGTGCTCGCCGTCAGGCCGGCTACCGCAATATTGCCGGCGCCGCTGTTGGCCAGGGTAATGCTGCCCGCGTTGCCGCCCACCGCGACGCCTGTGCCGGCAATGCCGCCGCTCGCCGCGAGGGTGCCGGTGGCGGCAATGCCGTTGGTGGAGGTGATGCTGATGTTGCCGCCGGCGCCGCCAGGTTGCGTGGCTCCGGATCCGGGAGTGCCGCTGGCCGTGATGGCGGCGACCGTGACACCCGCGCCCGTAATGCTGACGGCGCCGCCGCTGCGGCCCGGGTTGCCGGCCGTGGCCGCGCCGCCGTTGGCGGTGATGCCGCCGGCCAGGTTGATGATGCCGCTGGCGTTGAGGGTGACGTTGCCGGCGTTGGCATTGCCGGCGCCGGTGGTGATGATGGCGCCGGTCGCGATGCTGGTAATGCTCGCGCCGGAAAGGGCGATACCGCCGGACTGGGATGTCACGGAGGCGCCCAGCGCCAGCGTGCCGAAGCCGGACGCATCCGCGTCGGCCTTCAGGTTGACAGCGCCGCTACCCGAAGTGGCGAGCGCGGCATTGATATTGATGTTGTTGTTGGCCTCGAAGCTGACGCTCTTGTTGGCCCCCGCGACAAAAGCGCTCCCCAGCGTGATGTCGTTGGTGGCCTGCAGCGTGATGTTGCCGGCGACGGCATTGAGGGTGCCAACCGACACGGTTTGCGTAGTGCCCGGCTGGGCGCCGAAGGTACTGACATCGGCATAGGTAGCCGGGCCTGCCGCGCCGACAATGATATTCAGGGGATCCAGCAGCAAGGTGCCCGCAGTGCCGTGCGCCGCGCTCATGTCAACAGCGCCGTCGAACGCCAGCGTATTCTTGCCGGATACCTCGACCATGCCGCCATTGCCGGCTTGTGCGCCGCCCGTGGCCTTGATGCCGCCGAAGAAACCGGTGCTGCCATCCGACCAGACGACGACCTTGCCGCCGTCGCCCGAAGCCACGGCGCTGGCATCAATCAATGCGTCGGATGCGACCAGGGTCAGCGCGGCATTCTGCTCCGGCCCCTTGCCCTGATAGCTGCCGCCCACCAGCACTGTGCCGCCACCGGCTTGTCCGGACGCGTCAATCCGCGCGCCGCTGTCCAGCGCGACCTTGTCGCCCAGCACCTGCACCGTGCCGCCGCTCTGGCCGGCCGCCGCGCCGCTGGCGTCCAGCGTGCCCGAGACATGGACCACGCCCGTGGCGCCGCCGCTCAGCACGATGGTGCCGTTGCGCTCCACCGCCGAGTTGGCGCGTATCACGCCCGACTGGTTGATGACGGTGGCCATCGCGTCGCCCATGGCGCTGGCCAGCACGGCGACCTGGCCGCCTGTGGCCGTGATGCTGCCGCTGTTGTCGATGGCGGCTTGCGCGGCCGCGGCGTCGACCGAGAAACTCACCAGGCCCACACCCGAGGCGTCGACCGACACACGCGAGCCCGCGAGCAGGCCGACGGAGCCGGCTTCGGCGCTGATGGCGCCGGTATTGGTGACTTGCGGCGCGGCCAGCAGCACGTAGCCGCCGCGCGCGGCGGKGATGCTGCCGTGGTTGCTGACGGCGCCAGTGCCGCTGCCGCTGAAGTTGTAGCGGCCGGCCATGAAGTCGCCGTTGCTGATGTCCAGGCTGGAGGCGACCAGGCCGCCGACGTTGACTTGCGCGCCGGGCGCGAACATCACGCCCGAAGGGTTGACCAGGAAGACCTGGCCGTTGGCGCTCAGCGAGCCGAAGATGGACGAAGCGCCGTTGCCGATCACGCGGTTCAGCGCGACGGAGGCGGCGCCGGGCTGCACGAACTGCATGGACTGGCCGGTACCGATGYTGAAGCTTTGCCAGTTGAGCACGGCCTTGTCGCTGGCCTGGTTGACCACCATGGCATTGGCCGAGGGCGTGCTGACGCTGGCCTGGCCGGCCACCACCTGCGCGCCTTCGGGCAGGGCGGTGGCCCAGGGCGAGACGGCCGCCAGCAGCGTCGCGAGCAATTGCGACAGGCGGCGGCCGGTGCGGATGCGGTAGGTGGCCGAGAGCTTGCGCGAGAGGCGGACCACCACGGTGCGCACTGACCAGGGACGGTAAGCGGCGTGGGAATTGGAGGTGGTGGTCATGGTGGGCATTCGGAGGTAACGGGTAACTAGAACCAGGTCTGGGCCGACAGCCAGGCGCGCGGCGCGCGGTCGGGGTCACCGGTGGAGGGCTGTGCCGGCGTGGTGCGCCAGGCCAGGTAGGTTTTGATGAGGAACTTGCCGGGCCGGCCCAGCGTGGCGCCCACACCGAAGGAGCCCAGGCTCAAGGTGTTGGCATTGCTGGGCAGGGTGGGGCCGTTCTGGTTGAAGCGCACGCGGCCGAAGTCGTAAAAGGCCAGCAAGGTCAGCGGCTCGCCCCACGGTGCCTGCGGGAACTGGTAACGCGACTCCAGGTTCAGCAGGAAACCGGCGTCGCCCACGCCTTCGCCCACCGGGTAGCCGCGCACGCCGTTGGGCCCGCCCAGCATCATTTTTTCGGCCGAGCTGAGGTTTTTGGATGCAAGCTGGGCCTGCGCCGCGAGGTGAAAGCTGTAGGGTGCGTCGAAGAACTGCGAGCGCTGGAATTCCAGGTTCAGCTTGCTGAAGCCGCCCGCGGTGCGCAGGCCGCCCAGGCCGTCATCAAACACCTGGTCGGCCGCGGAGAGCGCCAGACGGCCGAAGGTGAGGTTCACGGCGTAGCTGTTCAGGCCGCTGCCGCCCGCCACGCCGTCGATAAAGTTGCCGGCCAGCCCCAGTCTGAGCGCGCTGATGTCGCGTGCGCTGGCGAGCGCCGGTGTGCGGGTCTCATCGACCAGTTTCTTCTGCTCGGCGCTGATGAAGCCGTAGAGGTTGGTGCCACGCCCGCGCAGCAAAGGCTGGGAAACGCTGATGCCGGCGATGTCCGCCCGGCCGCTAGCGCCCAGCGCCTGGAACTGCTTGCCCAGCGCGTAGTCCAGCCGCGCCAGGCTCAGGCCCAGCCGCGTGCCCTGCGCGCCCACCGGCACGGTGTAGCCGATGCGGTACAGGGCCGAGCCGGCCTGGTCGTTTTGCTGCACGCTCAGGGCGAGCACGTCGCCGCGGCCCAGCAGGTTGTTGAGATTGGCGTTGAGTGCGGCGCGYACGGCGCCGGCGGCGCGCGCGCCGTGGTTGTCGACGCTCACGGACCCGTCGAAGCGCGGGCCCTTGGCCTGCACGGTGACCAGCACATCGGCCTGGCCCGGGTTCGCACCGGGCTGGACGGTCGCGGCGGCATCGTAGCCGGCCAGGTCGCGCAGCAGCAGCACGGGCTTGTCGAGCGCGTAGTCGGTGACGGCGTCGCCCGGCTTCAGCTGGCCGGCCACGAGGGCTTCGGCAAAGGCCTGCGAAATGCCCGTGCCGTCGACCCGCACCGTGACGCGGCCTACCCGCGCTTCCAGCACGGCGATGGTGACGGTGCCGCCCTCGGCGGGGAAAGCCTGCTCGGGCAGGTAGGCCTGCGTGAGCAGGTAGCCTTTTTGCCGGTAGTAGGCACTGATGGTGTTGGCCGCGTCGGTCAGGCCGGCGAGGTTGGTGGGCTGCTGCAGGCGGGACGCGAGCAGCGCTGCCAGGAGCTCGCCGGAAAACACCGTGTTGCCGGTAAAGCTGAAAGCGGCCGGCGTGATGCGGGCGGTGCCGGCGGCAGGTGCCGCCGGCTGGGGTTGGCGCAGTTCCACCGGCGGGGTGCCGCGGGGCGGCAGCAAGGGCAACGGGCCTGGCGACTCCAGCAAGGTGCCGGCATCCGGCCGCACCTGGGCGAACGCAGGCGCGCTCCCGGCGGCGACGGCAGCCAGTACAGCCCAGGCCAAAGGCCGGAGCACCAGAACAGGAGGACGGAACAAGGACAGACCTTTCAAGCCAGAATGCAACAAAGTGTTGCAATCCGGTTGTAGCCTTTTGCATTCATTCTGTCCAACGCTTTCCCTGTTCGGGGCGCAGGTTTAGCTCGTATCTGTTTGTTTTTTCACACTTTTTTGATGCCAGTCGCTACAAGCGTAAGAGGCTGCCCTCAAATGTTGCAATTTGTAAGAAATCGGCTTTGCGCGCTATTTACGGCTCATAGCCCTATGGATCATTTAGGCCAAATCAATTGGCCTGAAGCTTAGGCAATTCCTACCATTGGATAGGAATCAATCGCTTTTAGCTATTTTGAAGGAACAGCCGATGAGCAAACTGGTACGCGCCAACCTGCCCACCCTGAAGAAAACCGCCAGCTATTACGTGGTGCACGTGACGGTGGCGGCGCTGGTGGCCTATGCGGTGACCGGCAACTTCCTGCTGGCGATCACGCTGAGCCTGCTCGAGCCGACGGTGCAGGCTTTTGCCTTTTTCTTCCATGAAAAGGCTTGGCAGCGCTGGGGCGGCCAGCGCCCGGCCGCGCCTGCGCAGGCACAAGCCGTCCTGTCCACCACCCGCGCCTAGCGGCTATGCGCTGAGCCGCTCAGGCCGTGCCCCACACCTCGCGCGCCGTTTCGACTACGAGGCGCAGCTTGTTGCGCTGCGCTTCGACGGCGATGTTGTTGCCGTGCACGGTGCTGCTGAAGCCGCACTGCGGTGACAGCGCCAGCTGCTCCAGTGGCGCGTATTTCGCCGCGTCTTCGATGCGGCGCTTCAGGTCGTCCTTGCTTTCCATTTCGCCGAACTTGGTGGTGACCAGCCCCAGCACCACGGTTTTTCCCTTGGGCAGGTAACGCAGGGGTTTGAAGTCACCGCTGCGGCTGTCGTCGTATTCGAGGAAATAGGCGTCCAGGTCCATTTCCTTGAGCAGCGCCTCGRCCACCGGCTCGTAATTGCCGGCCGCGGCGTGGGTGCTCTTGAAGTTGCCGCGGCACAGGTGCATGGCCAGGGTCATGCCGGCGGGCTTTTGCGCCACCACCTTGTTGATGAATTTGGCGTAGCGATGCGGCAGCTCGTTGGGGTCGTCGCCGCGCTGGCGCGCCGCTTCGCGCATTTTTTCGTCGCAGAGGTAGGCCAGGTTGGTGTCGTCCATCTGCACATAGGTGCAGCCGGCCGCGGCCAGGCTGCGCAACTCGTCGCCATAGGCTTTGGCCACGTCGTCGTAGAAGGCCGGGTCGAGCTCGGGATAAGCCTCCTTGCTGATGCCGGCGCGGCCGCCGCGAAAGTGCAGCATGGTGGGCGAGGGGATGGTGACCTTGGGCGTATTGCCGGCGCTGACCTGGCTCTTGAGGTACTGGAAGTCGGCGAGCTGGATGYCCTTGACGTGGCGCACCTTGTCGATCACACGCATCACGGGCGGCGCCAGTTCCATGCTGCCGTCGGGCCGCTGGATGGTGACCGGGATGTCGGTCTTCACGCCGCCGATCTGTTCGAGGAAATCGATGTGGAAATAAGTGCGGCGGAATTCGCCGTCGGTGATGCTTTTAAGGCCCACGTCTTCCTGGAACTTCACGATCTCGGTGATGGCCTGGTCTTCGACCTTGCGCAGTTGTTCAGGCGTGATCTGGCCCTTGGCTTTTTGCTCGCGGGCTTCGAGCAGGTACTGGGGACGCAGAAAGCTGCCGACGTGGTCGTAGCGGGCGGGTAGTTTGGCGCTCATGGGAAAGTCTCCATAGTTTGCAGATACAGGGCCTCATGGTATTCCAGCCGGAACTACCCTCATTGAATACAGAAACTCCGTATTTACCCTGAATTTCCCTAGTTTTCTTGGCTTTTGGACGGTTTATGTATACATTGCGTATCCATGGAAGCCAAAAAACCCACTTTTCCGCTCAACGCCTGGTATGCCGCCGCCTATGACGTCGAGCTGGGCCGCAAGCTGCTGGCGCGCACGGTGTGCAAGCAGAAGCTCGTGATGTTCCGCCGCACCGACGGCCAGGTCGCCGTGCTGGAGGACGCCTGCTGGCACCGGCTGCTGCCGCTGTCCATGGGCACGCTGGAGGGCGATGAAGTGACTTGCGGCTACCACGGCCTGGTCTACAACGCGCAGGGCCGCTGCACCCATATGCCCAGCCAGGAAACGCTGAACCCCTCGGCCTGCGTGCGCGCCTTCCCGGTGGTCGAAAAACACCGCTTCATCTGGGTCTGGCCCGGCGACCCGGCCAAGGCGGACCCGGCGCTGGTGCCCGACATGCACTGGAACGACGATGCGGCCTGGGCCGGCGACGGCAAGCTGATCACCGTGAAGTGCGACTACCGCCTCGTGGTGGACAACCTGATGGACCTGACCCACGAGACCTTTGTGCACGGTTCCAGCATAGGCCAGCGCGCCGTGGCCGAGGCACCCTTTGTGGCCACGCATGGCGACCGCACGGCCACCGTGACGCGCTGGATGGAAAACATAGACGCGCCGCCCTTCTGGGCCGGGCAGATCGAACACGCGCGCGGCTACACCGGCAAGGTGGACCGCTGGCAGATCATCAAATTCGAAGCGCCCTGCACCGTGAACATCGACGTCGGCGTGGCCGAGGCCGGGTCGGGCGCGCCGCCCAAAGACGGCCGGCCCGGCGACCGCAGCAAGGGCGTCAACGGTTTTGTGCTGAACACGGTGACGCCCGAGACGGACGGCAGCTGCCACTACTTCTGGGCCTTCGCACGCAATTACTGCCTGGGCGAACAGCGCCTGACGCACCAGCTGCGCGAAGGCGTGGCCGGCATCTTCCGCGAGGACGAACTCGTGCTGGAAGCCCAGCAAATCGCCATCGATGAACACCCCGACCACCAGTTCTACAACCTCAACATCGACGCCGGGTCCATGTGGGCGCGGCGCCTGATAGACC
>NZ_JBFUBY010000060.1:0-20390 GCF_056405515.1 Polaromonas sp. P1_G2 | reverse complement strand
GCGCTGCGCTGGCCGATCATGATCAGGTCGGGGTTGGCGCGGACTATGTATTCGGGGTTGAGCTTGGGAAAGGGCCCGAGTTTGGCCGGCACGATGTTCTTGACGCCCAGGCGCACCAGCGTCTCGCCGATAAAGGACGACTCGCCCGCTGCATACGGGCCCTGGTTGACCTCGAAGTAGACCCGCGTGCCGCGCACACCGGCCGGCAGCGACTGGGCCGCGGCCGAGACGCCGGCGTCGATCGCGCGCCAGATGCGATCGGCATCCGACACCTCGAGCAACTGGCCCAGCTTGAGCATCACGCGCTGCACGTCGGCATGGCTCCTGGGCTCCAGCGCCACCACCTTCAGGCCCAGTGCCTGCAGGCGTTCGCGCGCGCGCGACGAGGTGGCCATCAGCACCACGTCGGGTTTGAGCGCGACGATCATCTCGATGTTGGGGTCCAGCCCGCCGCCGACCTGGGGCAGTTTCTGCACGCCGGCGGGGAAGTTGGAATAGCGGTCCACCCCTACCAGGCGCTGGCACCGGCCGAGCTCGCAAACGGTTTCGGTCAGCGAAGGCAGCAGACTGACGATGCGCTGCGGCGCCTGAGCCAGCGTGACGGTCACGCCGCGGTCGTCGGTGACTTGCAGCGCACGTGCGGGCCACGCCAACGCGAGGCATAGCAGCGGCAAAAGAACTGCAATGCGTTTCACGAAGAGGCTTTCAAGGTCAGCGGCAAACCGGCCGCCATCAGGGTGACGCGCTCACAGGCGCCGGCCACCTGCTGATTGAGCTGGCCCAGCGCATCGACAAAGGAGCGGGTTTCGCGGCCCATGGGAATGACGCCCAGGCCGATTTCGTTGCCAACCAGCACCAGTGGGCCGGGGGCCGATTGGATGGCGTCCACCAGCAAGCCCGCCAGTTCCCACGCGACCCGGGCGGCATCCTTGAGYTCCAGGCCGGGGGCCTGGCGGTAGCGACCAGCACGGCGCGGTGTTCCGGCGACTGCGCGAGCCATTGCTGCGCCAGCTGCTCGGCGCGGCGCGACTTGCCGCTTCTCTGGCCGCCGAGGACCAACTCACTGCGGGCAAGTGTCATCGCATTCATGGTTTGAAAGCTCCCGCGAGATCAGCATCCATCCATCGCAGGATGATCTGGTGCATTTTGGCAACGCCATCGGTCAACGCGGCGGGGCCGGGCTGCAGGATGTCGGGGGACTTGATCTCAAACAATTGCTGGTTGCGCACGGCGTTCACAGCGTCCCAGCCTTCACGCGCCACCACATTTTCCGGCCGGAATTTTTTGCCGCACCAGGAGCCCAGGATAAGGTCCGGGTTGCGGCGGACGATCTCGGCGCCGTCGGCAATGATGCGGTTCTTGCCCAGCGGCTGGGCGGCGAGTTCAGGAAAACAATCGTCCCCGCCCGCAATACCGACCAGCTCCGACACCCAGCGGATCGCGCTGATGTGCGGGCTGTCCCACTCTTCAAAATACACCCTGGGCCGGCGCGCACCGGCCGCCACCCTGGCTGCCACGGCCGCCTGCATGGCGCGCAGGTCGGCCTGCATTTGGGTAATGCGACTGGCACCCTGCTCCGCCTCGTTCACCATGGCGGCCAGTTGGTACAGCATGGAGAAAATTTCGGCCACGCTGCGCTGGTTGAAGATCGTGACCTGCACACCGCGCTTGACCAGGTCCGAGGCGATATCGGCCTGCAGGTCGGAAAAGCCCAGCACGCAATCGGGCCGCAGTTCCATGATCTTCTCGATCTTCGCGCTCAGGAAGGCGCTGACGCGCGGCTTCTCGTCACGCGCGCGTTTGGGCCGCACGGTGTAGCCCGAGATGCCCACGATGCGCTGCTCCTGGCCCAGCAGGTAGAGCCATTCGGTGGTTTCCTCGGTCAGGCAGACGATGCGCTGCGGGCCGGGCTGGAAATGCAGCAGGTCCGTCATGCGGCCGCCTCTTCAGGTGCGGTGAACAGCTCCGCCACCGCTTCGGGGCAGGAGGGAAACCAGGCGTGGAAGTAACTGGCGCGCACCGCCCCATGCTGCCACACGGCCTCGCCCGCATCCGGTGCGGGCGCGGTGTTGGGCCGCGAGGTCCGGGAAACGGGCTGCAAGGGCGTGGCCGTGGTCGAGTAATGGAAAGTGTGGCCGCGCAAGGTGCCGCCGGCCAGCGGCAACTGCTGCGGGCCCAGGCCGGCCAGCAGCTTTTGCATGCTCACTTCGCCGCGCAGCACACCCCATTGCGCGTGGCGCTGGCCGTCCAGCGTGACCAGCGTGTCAAACAGCGCCATCATGCCGCCGCACTCGGCCCACACGGGTTTGCCCGCGGCGACGTGCGCGGCCAGGCTGTCCCGCAGCGCGGTGTTGGCCGCAATGGTGGGCGCGTGCAGCTCGGGGTAGCCGCCGGGAATCCACAGCGCGTCGCAGGCGGGCACGGCCGCATCGGCCAGCGGTGAGAAAAACACCAGCTCAGCCCCCAGCGCGCGCAGGGTGTCGAGGTTGGCGGCGTAGATAAAACAGAAAGCGGCGTCGCGTGCAACGGCAATTGTCTTGCCCTGAAGTGCCGGCACCAGGGGCGCGGAAGCTTCCGGCGCCTTAAAGTCCACCGCCCAGCGCTGTAAATCATCCAGGGTCATCTGCCCCAGCGGCGTCACGGCCAAGGTATCGGCAGCAGCGTCCAGCCTTTCCATGGCGTCCGCCACTTCGGTCGCGACGGTTAGCCCCAGGTGGCGCTTGGGCAAGGCCATGGCGGCATTGCGCAACACCGCACCCAGCCATTGGTCGTTTGCCACGCTGGCCTGCAGCATGCCGGCATGGCGCGCATTGGCCACGCGGTTGGCCAGCACCCCGGCCCAGGGCATGCTGGGACGATAGTGCTGCAGGCCAAAGGCCAACGCGCCAAAGGTCGCCACCATGCCCGACGCATCCACCACCGCCAGCACCGGCAAGCCAAAGCGCTGCGCCAGGTCGGCCGCGCTGGGCTCGCCGTCAAACAGGCCCATCACGCCTTCCACAATGATCAGGTCCGCCTCCTGCGCCGCCGCATGCAGGCGGGCACTGCAGTCGGCCTCGCCGGTCATCCACAGGTCCATCTGGTACACCGGCGCGCCGCTGGCCAGGGCGTGCCAGCACGGATCCAGGAAATCCGGCCCGCACTTGAAGACGCGCACGCGCCGCCCCTGGCGCGCATGCAGCCGCGCCAGCGCGCAGGCCACCGTCGTCTTGCCCTGGCCGGAGGCCGGGGCGGCGATGAGGATGGCGGGGCAGCGGACAGTGTGTTGCATGGGTGGCCTCAGGTTTACCGGGGAGCCCAGGTCAAACCGACGTACAGGGTACGCCGGGCGGTGGCGTAGGTGTTGGCGGTCTGGTAGACCTTGTCGGCCAGGTTCTCCAGCTTGGCCGCCAGCTTCCAGTCACGCGACAAGGCCGTCGTGGCGCTCAGGTTCACGACAGAATAGCCGGGCAGCACCACGTTGGTGTTGTCGCTGTCGAAGGCGTGCGAGGCCATGACCAGGTCGGTCGCGAGCTGCCAGCCGCCCAGCGGCATTTCGGCGCCCAGCGTGCCGTACTGGCGCGAGCGGCGCTGCAGGGTGCGGTTGGTGGTGACGTTCTTGGGGTTCTGCAGATCGAGCGAGCGCCCCGGTGCCGTAGATGCTGAAACGCTGGTACAGCGTGGGCACCCGGAAGGACGTGCCGGCGGAGGTGGACACCTTCCACTGCGGCGTGAGCGCGAAGGCATAGGCCGCGGAGCCGGTGGTCTTGCCGCCGAATTCGCTGTCCCTGTCGTGGCGGGCATTGAGCTGTACGGTGTGCGCACCGCCGCTCCAGCCGTAGCCCAGGCTCWCGCCGTCCAGCGAGCGATCCTTGTTGAGGACACTCGCGCCCCCCGGTATGGCCGTGGAGCCGACCAGGCGGAACACGTCGCGCCGGCTTTCCAGCGCCGCGCTCAGCAGGTGCGCGCCCAGGCGGTATTCGTTCTGGAACAGCAGCGTGCTGATGCGGCTCCTGTCGTAGGAGATCTGCGGCGTCGAGCCGTTCAGGCCCTCTTCGCCGGAATCGGTGCCTTGCGTAAGGGCCAGCTTGGTGCTGTAGCGATCGGACCATTTGGCCTCCCATTGCAGGCCCAGGGTCTGCAGGTCGGCGATGCGGCGGTAGTCGCGGGTGGGGCCGCCGTCGTACTGGGAGTCGGTGTGGCTTTGCAGCACGTTGGCTTCGATGCGGTGGTCGGGGTTGAGCTGGAAACCGAGCTTGGCGTTGGCGCCCAGGCTTTTGTAGCCGTCGGCATCGGGGTTCTGGCCCGCGATGGTCCGGGTGTTGAAGCCGTCGCTTTGCCCCTGCGAGAGGCCCAGCGCGTAGTCGAAAGCGCCGGCCGACCCGCTGGCGGCAAGCTCGACCCGGCTGGTGTTGTAGGAGCCGTAACCCACCGTCACGGACGGCGAAAAAGGGCCCTCGCCGCGCTTGGTGAAAATCTGGATCACGCCGGCCACGGCGTCGGAGCCATAGACGGCGCTGCTGGGGCCGCGCAAGACCTCGATCCGGTCGATTAGCGCGATCGGGATATTGTTCCAGGAGGCGCCGCCGGCCGTCGCCTGCGACTCCACCCGCACACCGTCGATGAAAACGGGGGTGTGGCGGCTTTCGCCGCCGCGCACGAAGACGCTGGTATTCGCGCCCATGCCGCCGTTGCGGGTGATCTGGATGCCCGGCACGCGGGCCAGGATGTCGGCCAGGCCGACCGGGCCGGCGCGTTCCAGGGCCTCGCGGTCGATGACGGTGACGTCGGCGACGACGTCACCGATCGGCTGGGCGCTGCGCGTGGCGCTCACGACCATTTCCTTGAGTTGCCGCGGAGCGACTACCTGGGCAGCCTGGGCAATTTGGGTTGTTTGGGCGGTTTGGGACAGCGCCGGAGACGCGGCCAGGAAAGCCAGCGGCAATGCGGCGGCCAGCACCGGCGGGAACACGGCAAGGCGTGCGGGGGGAGCAATTTTCATGAATCAGACAGTCAGCAATGGGCCCTCGCCGGCTTCCCCGCCGGCGTGTGAGCGTTACAAACGCCCAGCCCAGGGACTGGACGTGCGCGTTCACCTTGTTGGCCGGTATCCGGGCTGACGGAACCGCCTTCATCGCCTTCCCAAGCGCTTGTTCAAGGCGCTCAGTGGCGAGTGATGAAAGCTGAATTTGCTCTGGCGTGAAGCCGGAAAGCGCATTCGTCCGTTTTACCGTTGCGGGGGCAGCGCAGGTTGAAGGTCTGGGCGCCGGCGATCAGGGTTGACCCGATATGCCTGGCTTTGACGCTCTCCTGCTTCCCGTTGAACTGCAGCATGTGAACCACACTGCGGGCACCAACAGGGCCGATTCTACGCGGCCCTTCCCGATGTGATGCCGCAAACCCTACAATGACGCTTGCCATGGCGAACCAAACCCAAATCGACCAGATCACCGAACGCGTCGAGCGGCTGTTGCTGCGCTACGAGGAATTGCAGCGCACCAACGAACTGCTGGCGGAGCAGGTCGGCCTGCTGACGCAGGAGCGCGACTCCCTCAAGTCGCGCCTGGGCGCGGCCCGCGCCCGCGTCGACGCCCTGCTCGAGCGCCTGCCCGAAAGCAGCGGCCACGGCAACAAAACCACCGCGGGAACCGAGTCATGAAGCAGCTCGAAGTGCAGATCATGGGCCAAAGCTATTTGCTGGGCTGCCCCGAAAACGGCGACGCGCGCATGCTCGATGCCGTCAACCGCGTCGACATGGCCATGTGCCGGATCCGCGACGCCGGAAAGATCAAGGCCCGCGATCGCATCGCGGTGCTGGCGGCGCTGAACCTGGCGTTTGAACTTCCCGAGCGCACGCCGGGCGCCGCTGCCGCGCCGGCGGCCGCACCCGCCGCCGGCAATGCCGAGAACGCGCAGCTCGCGGCCCTGCTGCAGCGGCTGGACACCGCCCTGGGCACGGACGGCCGCCTGCTTTGAAGCCGGGCGCGCCTTTGGCCGCAGCCCTTGCCCGACCTCCTTCAACGGATACCTTGACCACGCTCCGCGCGGGGCCGCAAAGGCCTACAATGAAGGCGTCTGCGATGCGTATTGGGCTTTATATTTCCTTGAACCAATGCTCTACGAGCACGGGCTTGGTAAATTGTCCGGCAGGTGTGATCGTCTCGCGTCAGACGAACCCGAAACCCGACTGCCCTCGCCCACCTGAACCCCGGTTCAGGATGACGGTCCAGTGGCACTCGCAGACACCTTATTCGCCACCGTCTTGCCCCCTCTCCCGCCTCCCCCTCCCTCCAACCTCGCCCCGCCGCAGCGCTTTCCCGCGAAGCGCCGAAGGCCCGCGGCCCCATGCCTGACACCCCATGATGCTTGAACCCCTTCTCATTGTTGAACTGGCCGTACTGGGCGTGGGCACCGGATTTCTCGCGGGACTGCTGGGCATAGGCGGGGGCATGCTGATGGTGCCCTTCATCACCATCATCATGTCCAACCGCGGCGTGGCGCCGGACCTGGCCGTCAAGATGGCGATCGCCACATCCATGGCCACCATCATCTTCACCTCGATCTCCAGCGTGCGCGCGCACCACAAGCGCGGCGCGGTGCGCTGGGACATCGTCAAGCGGCTGGCGCCCGGCATCGTGATCGGCAGCATCATCGGCAGCCTGGGCGTGTTCGCGCTGCTCAAGGGCTCCTACCTGGCGATCTTCTTCGGCCTGTTCGTGAGTTTTTCCGCCACGCAGATGTTCCTGGACAAAAAACCCAAACCGACGCGGCAGATGCCGGGCACGGCGGGCCAGTTCGCGGCCGGCGGCTTCATCGGCTTCCTGTCGGGCCTGGTCGGCGCGGGCGGCGGCTTCATCAGCGTGCCCTTCATGACCTGGTGCAACGTGGCCATCCACAGCGCGGTGGCGACCTCGGCCGCGCTAGGCTTCCCGATCGCCGTGGCCAACGTGCTGGGCTACGTGATCAGCGGGCAGAGCGTGCAAAACCTGCCCGAGAGCTCCTTCGGCTACATCTGGCTGCCGGCCTTGGTGGTGATTGCCGTGTGCAGCTTCATGACGGCGCCGCTGGGCGCCAAGGCCGCGCACAGCCTGCCCGTGGGCAAGCTCAAGCGAGTGTTCGCAAGCATCCTCTACGTATTGGCAGCCTACATGCTCTACAAGGGTCTGAAGGGCTAGGCTTGTCCCGGCGCCGGCATCACCACAATGCCGTCCTCGTCGGCATAAAGCCAGTCACCCGGATAGATGCGCACGCCCTGGATCTGGACGGGAATGTCGCGCTGGCCCTCCTGCCGGCGTTCCGTGGGCAGCGGCATGAGGGCCAGGGCGCGTATGCCGGTCCGGCAGCGCGCCAGTTCAGCGGCGTCGCGCACGCAGCCGTCGATCACCACACCAGCCCAGCCGTTTTTGGCCGCCGCCAGGCCGAGGTTGCCGCCCAGTAGGGCGCGGCGCAGCGAGCCGCCGCCGTCCACCACCAGCACGCGCGCTTCGCCGGGCGATTCGACGGCGGCCTTGACCAGCGAGTTGTCTTCAAAACATTTGACGGTGACGACGGGGCCGCTGAATTTGGCGATGCCGCCGTAGCTCTGGAACACCGGCGGAAGCACCCTGAACGCGCCTGAGGTGTCGCCCTTGTGCAGGTCGCAGAGGTCGCAGGTGGCAAATGCAGTGGGGGCGGCGGGGACGGCAGTGCTCATTTTCCGGTGACTTTCTTGATGACGGGTTTGATGTCCTCGCGGCGGGCCGGCAGCACGACGGCGTTTTCGCGGGGGGCGTTGAGGACGATGGAGGTCGAGGTTTCGGTGAGGATGCAGAACTTGGTCACCACCGCGTCCAGGTGGGCCACATCGATCACCGCGATTTCCAGCACCCAGCTGTCCTCGCCGGTGACGTTGTAGGCATTGATGACCTCGGGCGTCTGCTCGATCAGCTTGACCACGCGCGCGTATTCGACCCTGCCCACCCGGGCGATGGCGCGTATGCCGTAGCCCAGCCGCGCCAGGTCGACTTCGGCCCGGTAGCCCTTGATCACGCCGCCCAGCTCAAGCTTGCGCACGCGCTCGGTCACCGCGGGCTGGCTCAGGTGGACGCGGCGGCCCAGCTCGGCCATGGTGATGCGCGCGTCGCGCTGCAGCTCGCCGAGGATGCGGCTGTCGTAGTGGTCCCATTCGGTGGTTTCGGTCATGTCGGGTTTCAAGCTTTAAATTCAAAGGCCGGTTGCGGTTTTGCCGTTAATTTTGCATGGCCCGCACGCGCATGGCAACCTAACATCCCGGCATGACCTCCGCGCTCATCTCCCCTCCCGCCGCCGGCAAGGCGCCGGCGCTCCTGATCCCCGCCCTGCTCGCCTGTTACCTGGTGTGGGGCTCGACCTACCTGGCGATCCGCTTCGCGCTGATCAGCTTTCCGCCCTTCTTCCAGATGGGCACGCGCTTCCTGGCGGCCGGCATCCTGCTGATGACCTGGGTGCTGGCGCGCGGGCACAAGCTGCCGAGCCGGCGCGAATGGGCCAACGCCGCCATCATCGGCACCCTGATGCTGGGCGGCGGCATGGGGCTGACGGCCTCGGCCGAAGTCCACATCGGCTCGGGCCTGATCGCCACCTTCATCGCCATCGTGCCCATGCTGGTTTCGGCCTGGGGCCTGCTGCTGGGCCAGCGCCCCAGCCGGCTGGAGTTCCTCGGTATGGCGGTGGGCCTGGCGGGTGTGCTGATGCTGGTGCAGGGCGCCAGTTTCGGCGCGGCGCCGGTGGGGCTGGCCTGCATCGCGGGCGCCACGCTGCTGTGGTCGCTGGGCTCGGTGCTGTCCGCCACGCGGCTGCCGCTGGCCCCGGGCCCCGCGGGTTTCGCCAGTGAAATGTTGTGCGGCGGCGCGGTGTTGATGCTGATTTCTCTTGCACTGGGTGAACACCGCGAGGCCGCCGCGAACTGGCCGGCGCAGCCCGAAGCGATGCTCGCCTGGCTCTATCTCGTGGTGTTCGGCTCGCTGATCGCCTTCAGCGCCTACCTGTATTTGCTGGCCAATGCCTCGCCCGCGGTGGCCACCAGCTACGCCTTCGTGAACCCTCTGATCGCGATTTTCCTGGGCGCTTTTTTCGCCGGAGAGCACGTCACGGGGAGCGAATGGGCCGCCTGCGGCGTGATTCTCACAGGCGTTTTCCTGATTTTCAGAGGTAAATCTGCAACATCCAGGCGCAAATAAAGTGGGTTTTCACTAGGAAACTGCGTTTTTCTCCAGTAGCATCCGCATTGCCACAAGGAAGTAGTTATCCGTGTGGTGATTTATCAACTTCTAGAAGGAAAATCAATCATGGCAACTGCGAAAAAAGCACCGGCTAAAAAAGCGCCTGCAAAAAAGGCTGCTCCGGCAAAGAAAGTAGCTGCGAAGAAAGCAGCTCCTGCGAAGAAGGCTCCTGCGAAAAAAGCAGCGCCTGCGAAAAAGGTAGCCGCGAAGAAAGCAGCTCCCGCCAAGAAGGTTGCGGCCAAAAAGCCAGCAGCGAAAAAAGCGCCCGCCAAAAAGCGTACGCCCAATGCAGCGTTCATGAAAGCG
Organism: Polaromonas sp. P1_G2; assembly: GCF_056405515.1. Lineage (NCBI taxonomy): Bacteria > Pseudomonadati > Pseudomonadota > Betaproteobacteria > Burkholderiales > Comamonadaceae > Polaromonas > Polaromonas sp. P1_G2. The sequence goes on along the minus strand of NZ_JBFUBY010000060.1, from coordinate 10,866 downwards.
CTGACCTTGAGCCCCGCACTGGCAGCCGTGGTCGGCGACAAGCCTCTGCCACGCACCGAGATCGTCAGCAAGCTGTGGGTTTACATCAAATCCAAGGGCCTGCAGGACAAGGTCAACAAGCGCATGATCAACGCCGACGAAAAACTGCGCGCCGTTTTCGGCAAGGCGCAAGTGTCGATGTTCGAGATGGCTGGCCTGATCGGCAAGCACGTCAAGTAATCGGCTTCCGCCGATTTCGAAAAGGCCGGTTTCACCGGCCTTTTTTTATGCCCGCACGCACCGCCCCGGCCTCACAGCGACGACCCTCTGGCACGCATCCTGCATTACTCTTTCGCCTTCGAAATACGCTTCATTAGCGCCGCAAGCGCCACTGTAGGTGTGCTGATGCCATAGGGTTACTGGGTAGCCCGCCGGTGGCGGCAGCGCCGAAAAATGATGCTAATGTTGCTAAGATAAAAAATTCCCCGCGGCACTGCCCCGGGCCTGACTGACCAGACAAGATCCCATGTTGATGCCACTGCATTTGAAGACGGGGGCGGCGGAAAATTCCGCGCGCTCCGCATGTCGCTTTCGCGACGGAAATTCCCTAGCCAGCGCTAAGCCTTGCCTTAGCATCCCGCGATAATGCTGCGCTTCATCTTTACCCGACTGAGCCTGATCATCCCCACCTTCCTGGGGATGACACTGCTGGCCTTCTTCCTGATCCGCATGGTGCCGGGAGACCCGATTGAAACCATGGCGGGCGAACGCGGCATCGATCCGGTGCGCCATGCCCAGCTGCTCAAGGAATACGGCCTGGACAAGCCCGTTATGGTGCAGTACGGCATCTACATCGTCCGCGTGCTCAAGGGCGACCTGGGCAAGTCGCTGATCACCCAGGAGCCCGTGCTGCGCGAGTTCCTCACACTATTTCCGGCCACCATCGAACTGGCCGTCTGCGCGATTTTGTTCGCGCTGCTGATCGGCATACCGGCCGGCATCCTGGCGGCGGTGAAGCGAAACTCGATACTCGACCACGGCGTCATGGGGGTGTCCCTCACGGGTTACTCCATGCCGATTTTCTGGTGGGGGCTGCTGCTGATCCTGCTGTTTTCGGTCGAACTCGGCTGGACGCCGGTCTCAGGCCGGCTGTCAGTGCAGTACTTCATCGAGCCCACCACCGGCTTTCTGCTGATCGACTCGCTGCTGTCTGAAGACAAGGGTGCGTTCTGGTCGGCCGCCTCGCACCTGATATTGCCCATGATCGTGCTGGGCACCAATCCGCTGGCGGTGATCGCGCGCATGACGCGCTCGGCCATGCTGGAAGTGCTGGGCGAGGACTACATTCGCACCGCGCGCGCCAAGGGGCTGTCCAACCTGCGCGTGGTGGCCCTGCATGCGCTGCGCAACGCCCTGATCCCTGTGGTCACCGTGATCGGCCTGCAGGTCGGCGTGCTGTTCACCGGCGCCATCCTGACCGAAACCATCTTTTCCTGGCCCGGCGTCGGCAAATGGCTGATCGAAGCCATCAGCCGCCGCGACTATCCCGTGCTGCAGGGCGGCATCCTGCTGCTGGGCGCCATCGTCATGGCCGTCAACCTGCTGGTGGACATCACCTACGGCATCATTAACCCACGCATCAGGCACCAGCGATGAGCACGGCCACCTTGAAACCCGCTACCGCGCCCGCGCCGCCGCACCCGCTGCGCGAATTCTGGAACTACTTCAGCGCCAACAATGGAGCCGTGATCGGCCTGGTCATCGTCATCGGCGTGCTGCTGGTCGCGCTGTTCGCGCCGCTGCTGGCGCCGCACGCGCCCAACATCACCAACAATGCCGTGTTCCTCAAACCTCCGGCCTGGCAAACCGGCGGATCATGGACCTACCCGCTGGGTACCGACGCCATCGGCCGCGACATCCTCTCGCGCCTGATGTACGGCGCCCGCCTGTCGCTGGTCATCGGCCTGGCCGTGGTGGCGCTGTCGGTGGTCGTCGGCACCGTGCTGGGCCTGCTCGCGGGGTTTTTCCGCGGCATCTTCGAGATCGCGGTGATGCGCCTGATGGACATCATCCTGACCCTGCCCAGCCTGCTGCTGGCCATCGTGATCGTGGCCATCCTCGGCCCCGGGCTGATGAACGCCATGCTGGCCGTGGCCATCGTCGTGCTGCCGCATTACGTGCGCATCACGCGCGCCGCGGTGATCGCCGAGACCTCGCGCGACTACGTGACGGCCGCCCGCATGAGCGGCGCCAGCCGCATCCGCCTGATGTTCAGCGAGATCCTGCCCAACTGCACGGCGCCGCTGATCGTCCAGGCCTCGCTGGGTGTCTCGACCGCCATCCTGGACGCCGCGGCCCTGGGCTTCCTGGGCCTGGGCGCCCAGCCGCCCTCTCCCGAATGGGGCACCATGCTGGCCGATGCCCGCGAATTCGTCCTGCGCGCCTGGTGGGTGGTCACCTTCCCCGGCCTCGCAATCCTGATCACTGTGCTGGCCTTCAATTTGCTGGGCGACGGACTGCGCGACGCGTTCGATCCCAAGCTGAAGCGCTGAAAGATTTCGTATGGCTTTGTTAGAAATAGAAAACCTCTCCGTCGAGTTCCCCTCGCAAAACGGCGTGATGCACGCCGTCGACGGCATCAGCCTGTCACTTGAAGAAGGCGAAGTCCTCGGCATCGTCGGTGAATCCGGCTCCGGCAAAAGCGTCACCATGATGGCCTTGATGGGCCTGGTGGCCTACCCCGGCCGCGTCAAGGCCGACAAGCTGCGCTTTGCCGGCCACGACCTGCTCAAGCTGTCGCAAGGCGAGCGCAACAAGCTCATCGGCAAAGACGTGGCGATGATCTTCCAGGAACCGACGACCAGCCTGAACCCCTGCTTCACCGTCGGTTTCCAGATCACCGAAACCCTGCGCCTGCACTTGGGGCTGGACAAAAAAGCCGCCACGCGCAAGGCCATAGAACTGCTTGAGCAGGTCGGCATCAACTCGCCCGAAAGCCGCCTCAAGGCCTATCCGCACCAACTCTCGGGCGGCATGAACCAGCGCGTGATGATCGCCATGGCGATCGCCTGCAACCCGCGCCTGCTGATCGCCGACGAGCCGACCACGGCGCTCGACGTGACCATSCAGGCGCAGATCCTCGATTTGCTGCGCAGCCTGCAGAAAGAGCGCGGCATGGCCCTGGTGCTGATCACCCACAACATGGGTGTGGTGTCCGAAATGGCGCAGCGCATCGCCGTGATGTACGCCGGCCAGATCATGGAAGAGCAAAGCGCGCACGCCCTCTTCAACACGCCCCAGCACCCCTACACCGAAGCCCTGCTGTCGGCCCTGCCCGAGCGCAGCGACGGCAGCGCGCGCCTGGCGACCATTCCCGGCATGGTGCCCGGCCTCTACGACCGGCCCACCGGTTGCCTGTTCGCCCCGCGCTGCGCCTACGCCACCGAGCATTCGCGCAACGAGCGCCCGCTGCTGCGCGCCTGGAAGGACGGCATGGTGCGTTGCCACTACCCACTGGGCGACCCGAGCCGCCAGGCCAACATCGAGCGTGACACCCCGCTGGTGGAGGCCGCGCAATGAGCACCGCCGCCATCACCCCTAGCGCCGTGCCGGCAGGCCCCGTCGTCGAGGCCAAAAACCTCAAGCAGGTCTATGAGATCCGCCGCGGCTTCATGCGCAAGTCCGACCACCTGCAGGCCGTCGGCGGCGTGTCCTTTTCAGTCCACGCCGGCAAGACGCTGGCCGTCGTCGGCGAATCCGGTTGCGGTAAATCCACGCTGGCCCGCATGGTGTCGCTGATCGAAACCCCCACGGGTGGCGAACTGCGCATCACCGGCATCGACGCCGTGAACGCACCGCATGACGAGCGCCTGGGCCTGCGCAAGGCCGTGCAGCTGGTGTTCCAGAACCCCTACGGCTCGCTGAACCCGCGTAAAAAGATCGGTGCCATCCTCGAAGCCCCGCTCGAGATCAACACCAGCCTGAACGCCGAGGAACGCGCCGCCAAGGCCCGCGCCATGCTCGCCATGGTGGGCCTGCGCCCCGAGCACTACGACCGCTACCCGCACATGTTTTCGGGCGGGCAGCGCCAGCGCATCGCCATCGCGCGCGCGCTGATGCTCAACCCCACCGTGGTGGTGGCCGACGAGCCGGTATCGGCACTCGACGTCTCCATCCAGGCCCAGGTGCTCAACCTGCTGGCCGACCTGCAGCAGTCCATGGGCCTGGCCTACCTGTTCATCTCCCATGACCTGGGCGTGGTGCGCCACATCGCCCACGACGTGCTGGTGATGTACCTGGGCCACGCGGTCGAGCAAGGCGAGAAGAACACCCTGTTCAACAAGCCGCTGCATCCCTACACCCAGGCCTTGCTGGCCTCCACCCCGGGCCTGGCCGGCAGCACCGGCGTCAAGCAGCGCATCGTGCTCAAGGGCGAACTCCCCTCGCCGCTGAATCCGCCCACCGGCTGCGTCTTTTCGACCCGCTGCCCGCATGTCACCGACCGCTGCCGCGCCGAAAGGCCGCAACTGCGCGAAGTTGCGGACCGGCAGGTGGCGTGCCACTATGCCGAAAACTTTCTCACTGCGTGACCTGAAACCATGCCTTCCCGCACCGGTTTCAGGCCACGTTTTTTAATGACCAGGGCGCACCACGTCACAAATGTGGTGCAAACTGGCCGCAAGCCCCGCTGCGAAGCAGCATCAACCTCCAAAGGGATCGTCAAATGATTCAGACCAAACCAAGTGCAAGCCGGCTCCGTCCGGTCCAGCGCGCATTGCTGTGCGCCGTCGCCCTGCCAGCGCTGCTGGCACTTTCACCCGTCTCCGCGAAGACGCTGGTGTTCTGCTCTGAAGGCAGCCCCGAAAACTTCTACCCCGGCGTCAACACCACGGGTACGTCGTTTGATGCCAACGAACCCGTCTACAACCGCCTCGTCGAGTTCGAATACGGTGGCACCAAGGTCGTTCCCGGCCTGGCCGAGAAGTGGGACATTTCCGCCGACGGCAAGGAATACACCTTCACGCTGCGCAAGGGCGTGAAATGGCATGCCAGCAACAAGGCCTTCAAGCCGACGCGCGACCTAAACGCCGACGACGTGCTGTTCATGTTCGAGCGCCAGTGGAAGGAAGACAACGCCTTCTTCAAGGTCACCAGCCCCAACCACTCCTACTTCAGCGACATGGGCATGCCCAAGCTGATCAAATCGGTGGAAAAGGTCAACGACCTCACCGTCAAGATCACGCTGAACCAGCCTGAAGCGCCGTTCCTCGCCAACCTGGCCATGCCTTACGCGGCCGTCCAGTCCAAGGAATACGCCGACGCCATGCTGAAAGCCGGCACGCCGGAAAAAATCGACCAGGACCCGGTCGGCACCGGCCCCTTCTACCTGGTGCAGTACCAGAAAGACGCGGTCATCCGCTACAAGGCCTTCCCGCAGTACTGGGGCGGCAAAGCCAAGATCGACGACCTCGTGTACTCGATCACGCCTGACGCATCGGTCCGCTGGGCCAAGCTGCAGAAGAACGAATGCCAGGTCATGCCTTACCCCAACCCCGCCGACCTGGACGCGATCCGCAAGGACTCCAACGTCACGATCGTCGAGCAGGCCGGCCTGAACGTCGGCTACCTCGCCTACAACACGACCAAGAAGCCGTTTGACGACGTGCGCGTGCGCAAGGCCATCAACATGGCCATCAACAAGAAAGCCATTGTTGACGGCGTGTACCTGAGCACCGGCGTCGCCGCCAAGAACCCGATCCCGCCGACCATGGCCGCGTACAACAACGCCATCAAGGACGACGAGTACAACCCCGAAGCCGCCAAGAAATTGCTGGCCCAGGCCGGTTTCCCCAACGGCTTCACCACCGACCTGTGGGCCATGCCCGTGCAGCGCCCGTACAACCCGAATGCCAAGCGCATTGCCGAGTTGATGCAGGCCGACCTGGTCAAGGTCGGTGTGACCGCCGAGATCAAGAGCTTCGAATGGGGCGAGTACCGCAAGCGCCTGCAGGCCGGCGAACACCAGATGGGCATGCTGGGCTGGACCGGCGACAACGGCGATCCTGACAACTTCATGTACACCCTGCTCGGCTGCGCTTCGGCCCAATCGGCCAGCGGTTCCAACATCGCCAAGTTCTGCTACCAGCCGTATGAGGACCTGGTCCTGAAGGCCAAGACCGTGACCAACCCCGCCGAGCGCATCAAGCTCTACCAGCAGGCCCAGGTCATCTTCAAGGAACAGGCTCCCTGGTTCACCATCGCCCACGCGGTGCAGCTCAAGCCCATCCGCAAGAGCGTGATCGGCTACAAGAACAGCCCGTTCGGCCGCCACAACTTCTACGCTGTGGACATCAAGGAGTAATCCTTCATGGCTTGAGGCCGCCTTGTCATGAGGCTGCTTCCCATAAAAAAGGCCGGGTCACCCCGGCCTTTTTTTATGGGAGCTCAGGCAGGTAACAGTGCCGCCACCTGGGCCGGCAAGCCGGCGGGCGCCGTGCAGTGGATGGTCTGCCAGCCCAGTTGCCGGGCCGCGGCGACATTGGCGGCAAGATCGTCGATGAACAGCGTGTCGGCCGGCACCAGCCCATAGCGCCCGGCCAGCAGCTCGAAGATCGCCGGGTCGGGTTTGGCCAATTTCACGTCGCCGGAGAAGATGCCACCGTCGAAATGGCGCAGGAAGTCGTGCCGGCTTTCCAGGACTCGCGCAAAAGGCGATGGCATGTTGGAAAGGTAATAGAGATGCACGTCGCCCCGGCCGCGGCGGCGGCGCTGCAACTGCTCCAGCAAAGCCACAGTGCTGTCAATCGGTAGCAGGCGCTCCCCGATGGGTGCGAGAAACCCATGCAGCAAATCGGCCGGCAGGGCCAGCCGCCGCGCCATGGATGCCACCACATCGGGCAACTCACGCGTACCGCGGTCGAAGGCCGCCCAGTCCTCATGGTGGAACATCTCCGCCGCCAGCTTCCGGGCCGCCTCGGCCGTCGGCGTGACATGGCTCAAGTGGGTGCGTAAAAGCTCAGCCGGTTGCCACTCGAACAGCACCGCGCCAAAATCGAAGACCACGTTCATACCGGTGCTCTTTGCAGTTCGTGGACCAAATCCGCCGGATCAAAGACCCGAGCCGCCGGCGAGCCGCGCAGCGGCCGCAGTGCTGATCGCCGACAGCGTGCCGCGGGTCGTGATGACTTCCGGGTCCAGCGTCACTTCGATCACCGTGCCCTCTTTGCGTTCCAGGGCCGCCAGAAGTTCCGTCTCGAACTCATCCGTGCGCGTGATCCGCACGCCGACATAGCCGTAGGCGCGCGCCAGGCCCGCGAAGTCCGGGTTGTTCAGGCGCGAACCACTTTCGTGCGTCGGGTACTCCCTTTCCTGGTGCATGCGTATGGTGCCGTACATGCCGTTGTTGAGCAGCACGATGATGCTTTTCGCGCCATGCTGCACGGCCGTGGCCAGCTCCTGGCCGTTCATCAAAAAGTCGCCGTCGCCGGCAATCGTAAAAGCCGTGCGGCCCGTCGTGATGGCTGCGGCGATGCCCGCCGGCACGCCATAGCCCATGGCGCCCACCGTAGGCGCCAGCTGCGTCTTGTGGCCCTTGACCAGGCCGTGGTGTTTGAAGAAGCGGTGCACCCAGCTGGCGAAGTTGCCCGCGCCATTGGTCAGCACCGCATCAGCCGGCAAATGTTTTTGCAGCAGGCCGACGATGGCCGGCATGTCGATGTCGCCGGGCAGGTTGGCTGTGGGTGTGGGCTGGAGGTTCTCCAGATAGTCCTCGTTGGCCGATGCCGTCCAGGCCTCCCAGGCCACGTTCACCGGCGCCGTCAGCACCTCCAGCGAACGCGCGGCGGCGTTCATGGTGGCGTTGATGGCCAGGTCGGCCTGGTAGACGCGGTTGAGTTCTTCGGCGCTGGCATGGATGTGCACCAGTTTTTGTTTCGGCCGCGGCGCTTCGAGCAGCGTGTAGTTGCCGGTCGTCATTTCGCCCAGGCGCGGGCCTATGGCGATGATCAGGTCGCTGGCCTTCACGCGCGCGGCCAGCTTGGGGTTCAAGCCTATGCCCACGTCGCCGGCGTAAAGCGGGTGGTGGTTGTCAAAGGTGTCCTGGAAGCGGAAGGCATTGCCCACCGGCAGCTTCCAGTTTTCAGCGAAACGCTGCAGCGCCTGCGCCGACTGCGGTGTCCAGCCCCCGCCACCGGCGATGATCAGCGGGCGCTCGGACTTGAGCAGCATCTCGCGCAAGGTGCGCAGCGATCCCGGGTCGCTCCAGGCCTGCACAGCCTCCACGCGCGGCAGCGGCTGCGCGGCCGTCATGCGGGTCAGCATGTCTTCCGGCAGCACCAGCACCACCGGGCCCGGGCGGCCGTTCATCGCGGTGGCGAAGGCTCGCGCGACGTATTCGGGAATGCGGTCGGCGTGGTCGATGCGTTCCACGCGCTTGGCGAAACCCTTGGTGCTGGGGCCGAAGAAGTTGAAGTAGTCCACCTCCTGGAAGGCCTCGCGGTCGCGGCAGTCGCTGGCTACGTCGCCCACCAGCAGCACCATGGGGGTGGAATCCTGGAAGGCCGTGTGCACGCCGATGGAGGCATTCGTGGCGCCCGGCCCGCGCGTCACCATGCAAACGCCCGGCCGGCCGGTGAGCTTGCCATGGGCCTCGGCCATAAAGGCCGCGCCGCCCTCCTGCCGGCAGGTGACAAACTGGATCTTGCCCCGGCGCGCATGCAGGCCGTCGAGCACGGCCAGGTAGCTTTCACCGGGCACGCCGAATGCGTGGGTAACGCCCTGGGCCAGAAGGCAATCAACGAGAAGGTGGCCGGCAAGTTGAGATGTCATGAGCCTATTGTGCCGTTGGAATAGAGCCCCCACGTTCGCTCACTTCGTGTAACTCTCTGCCCCCCGAGGGGGGTCGCTGCGCCTGCGGCCCGGCAAAGCCGGTTCCGCGGCCCCGGCTTGCATTGAAGAGGGCCCAGCTTCGAGCGCTGTGCTTATTCAGGTGTGGCCGCGTCGCCATCGCTGCCGCCGGCTGCCAGGGCTTGGCGATCGAGCTCTTCATCGCTGAGCGGTGGGGCCGCTTCGAGGGCGGCCAGTTCGTCGAGAAACTCCTGTGTCGGCTCTTCGTGCTCCAGCAGCACCTCCTCGAGCTTTTGCCGGCCGGTTTCCGCGTGCACCGAGGGTGAGACAAGGATGGTGGGCGGAACGGGGAATTTTTCGCCAAGCTCAAACCTGAGTGCTTCAGATTTTTCTTCAACCCAGTGCGCGAAGTCACCGTCTTTGGGGGTGTTCGAATTGCTCATGGTGGGCCTCCTTGGCTTGCGTTGCGGCCTGGGCGCGAATGGCCAAAGCCTGTTTTGATTATGCGGCGATAGCGGTTGCGACGATAGTGTCCATGGCGCGGCCTTCGGCAATTTGGCCCACGGGACTTGCAATAATTCACCAAACAGTTAAATTTGCAACATGGCAGCCACATCCTCCTCCACGCCGGAACCCCGCCCACGCGACGCCGACCGCTCGCAGCAGACCATACTCCTGGCCGCGCGCGACGAGTTCGCGCTCTACGGCCTGGCCGGCGCCCGGGTGGACCGCATCGCCGAGCGCGCCGACATCAACAAGCGCCTGATCTACTACTATTTCAAGAGCAAGGACGACCTCTTCCTCGCGGTGCTGGAGAACACCTACGCCGACATACGCGCGGCCGAGCAGAAGCTGCATCTCGATGAAATGGACCCGGTCGAGGCGATACGCGAACTGGTCTCCTTCACCTGGCACTACTACCTCGAACATCCCGAGTTCATCTCGCTGCTCAACAGTGAAAACCAGCACAATGCGGCGCACCTGAAGAAGTCCTCGCGCATCCAGGAAATGAACTCGCCGCTGGTGCAGATGCTGGACACGGTGCTCGAGCGCGGGCGCCGCCAGGCGCTGTTCCGTGCCGGCATAGACCCCATCCAGCTCTACATCTCGATTGCGTCGATTTGTTACTTCTACCTCTCGAACAACCAGACGCTCTCGACCATCTTCGGGCGTGATCTGCGCGCTCCCAAAGCCATGGCCCAGCGCCTGTCGCACATGACGGACATGGTGCTCGGCTACGTGATGCACTGAGCGCTGGCCTGCCYACCCCCGGAGTTTCCCTAGGGGCCGTTGACAGCCTTCGGCCCAGCCCCAACAATTCACCATATAGTTACATACGGACGTGCCGGCCCGCGGCGCCATGCCGCATGGGCAACCAGGAGACTTATCCGATGCTGCGCAAGTTGCTGCTGTTACCGGCACTTAGGCCCTTCCTGCTGATCATCCTGCTGCTGGTGCTGTGGGACCTGGCCATACGCGGCTTCAAGATCCCGGCCTACCTGATCCCGCGTCCCGAGCAGGTCGTGGAGCAGTTGGTGTCCGAATGGAGCCGCCTGCTGCGCGAAAGCTGGAAGACCACCCAGGCCACGCTGGGCGGCTTCGCGCTCACCATCCTCATCGGCATCCCGCTGGCCATGGTGATCGCCTACTCCCGCGTCGTCGAGTCCTATGTCTACCCCTTGCTGGTGTTTTCGCAAAGCATCCCCAAGGTCGCGATTGCGCCGCTGTTTGTCGTGTGGTTCGGCTTCGGCATCTTTCCCAAGATCATCTCGGCTTTCCTGCTGGGCTTTTTCCCGGTCGTGGTGTCCACCGTCATGGGTTTCAAGTCGGTCGAGCCGGACATGCTGGACCTGGCGCGCTCCATGGGCGCCAGCCGCCTGCAGACCTTTTTCAAGATCAGCCTGCCGCAGGCCCTTCCCGCCATCTTCAGCGGCCTCAAGGTCTCCATCACGCTGGCCGTGGTGGGCGCCGTGGTCGGCGAATTCGTCGGATCGAATTCCGGTATCGGCTACGTGCTGCAAGTGGCCAACGGCAACTTCGACC
>NZ_JBFUBY010000059.1:0-17092 GCF_056405515.1 Polaromonas sp. P1_G2 | reverse complement strand
TGGCAGCAGGCCGGCCTGCCGCTGCAGGCTTCCGAAAACATTCCGGCCGACAGCGACTGCATCGACTACCTGTTCTTCGTGCACGACCGGCACGACGGCAACAAGGAAGCGGCGCGCCAGTACCTCGCCTGGGAAGTCAACCTCATCGGGCAGCTGGACGCGCTGGAACTGAAGGCGTTTCACTTCCCGGACGCCACGGCCGCGCACGCACACGCCTGAGCCCCGCCGGCCCGGCGATCTCATTTTTCTTTTTCACTTTTTGCTTCCATCCATTCAGGAGCCCCCATGTTTGCCAAGCTGAAATTCACCGCCGCCTCGCTTTGCTGCGCCCTGCTCGCCGTACACGGCGCGGCTTCCGCGCAGCCCATGCCCCAGGTCGGCGGTTTCCCGAACCAGGCCATCAAGTTCGTGTCGCCCTTCCCTGCCGGCGGCGGCAATGACGCCACCACGCGTTTTGTGACCACCCGCCTGTCCGACATCACCGGCCAGACCGCCATCGTCGACAACCGCGGCGGCGCCGGCGGCAACATTGGCGCCAAGGCCGTGGCCGATGCCAAACCCGACGGCTACACCGTGCTCACCGGCCAGGTGTCGCTGATGGCCGTCAACCCCACGCTGTATGCATCGCCCGGTTTCGACCCGCTGAAAAATTTCCTGCCTATCACCCAGATCAACGCCGCGCCGCTGGTGCTCGTGGTGCCCAGCAATTCGCCGCTCAAAAGCTTCGCCGACCTGGCCGCGCAGACCAAAGCCCCCGGCGGACGTGTCACCTATGCCACGCCCGGCAACGGAACGCTCTCGCACCTGGTCGGCGTGGTCCTCGAAAAAGACAGCGGCATCGGCATGACCCACGTTCCCTACAAGGGCGCAGCGCCGGCCATCACCGACCTGCTGGGCGGCCAGGTGGACGTGCTCATCACCTCCACCGCCTCCGTGTCCAGCTTCATCCAGAACGGCAAGATGCGCGCACTGGCCGTCACCAGCCCGCGCCGCATCGGCGTGTTCACCAAGGTGCCGACGCTCGAAGAGCTGGGCTACAAGAACACCACCTTTGAAGACTGGTACGGTTTCTTCGCGCCGGCCGGCACGCCGCCCGAGCGCGTGGCCTACCTGCACGACAGCATCGTGCGTTCCCTGAAGACGCCGGAAGTCAGCAAGCTGATCACCGACGGCGGCAGCGAAGTGGTCGGCAACACGTCGGCGGCCTTTGCCGCGCAGCTCAAGGCGGACATCGCCCGCTGGTCGCGCGTCGTCAAACTGTCGGGCGCCAAGCTAGACTGATCGCTCATTCACCAAGGCTTTCCCGACATGAACAAAAAATCGCCGCCGGCAGCTTCCCCTCTGACCCGCCTGGTTCACGCCGGCAAGCAGCCGGCCTTTGAGGGCGGGCGGCCGGTCAACCCGCCCGTGGTGCGCGCCAGCACCGTGCTGTTCGACAGCACGGCGCACCAGCGCGAGATGCGCCAGCGGCGCGGCGAGGAGCGCGTGTTCACCTACGGGGCCCGCGGCAACCCGACCAACTACGCGCTGGAAGACCTGGTCAGCGAACTCGAAGGCGCGTATCGCACCCGGCTRTTCCCCACGGGCCTGGCCGCCATCGCGATGACGCTGCTGGCCTACCTCAAGCCCGGCGACCATGTGCTGATGTCGGACAGCGTCTACGAACCGGCGCGCAAGCTGGTCGATTCCTTCCTCACGCCCTACAACATCCGCTGCACCTTCTTTGCGGCCGACGGCAGCGACGTGGAAGAAAAAATGGAAGCCGGCACGCGCATGGTTTACACCGAATGCCCGGGCTCGCTGGTCTATGAAATGTGCGACCTGCCGCGCCTGGCGGCCATCGCCCATGCGCGGGGGGCGCTGCTGGTGGCCGACAACACCTGGGGATCCGGCCACCAATACCGGCCGCTGGCGCTGGGAGCCGACGTGTCCGTCATGGCGGCCACCAAATACCTGTCGGGCCATTCCGACGTGATGATGGGCACCGTCGCCACCACGCAGGCCGCGTGGCAGGCGCTGAACGAGCGCAGCGACGCCTTCGGCATGACGGTGAGCCCCGACGACGCCTACCTGGTGCTGCGCGGCGCGCGCAGCATGGCCGCGCGGCTGGCCCTGCATGAAAGCCACGCGCTGAAAGTGGCGGCCTGGCTGCAGGCGCGCAGCGAGGTGGCCACCGTGTTCTGCCCGGCCCTGCCCGGCGACCCGGGCCATGCCCTCTGGCAGCGCGACTGCAAGGGCACCAACGGCCTGCTGTCTTTCGAGCTTCAACACGGCTTCGACCAGGCCGCCGCCGAGCGGCTGATCGACGGCCTGCGGCTGTTCGGCCTGGGCGCATCCTGGGGCGGCTATGAAAGCCTGGTCACGCTGGCCAACCTGCGCAATGCCCGCAGCGTGACCGACTGGTCGGGCCGCGGCCAAATCATCCGGCTGCACATCGGGCTCGAGGACCCGGCCGACCTGCTGGCCGATCTGCAGCAGAGTTTCGCCGCACTGCAAGCCTGACCATCGGGGTTCTCGACCCCCTACTCACTCGCGCCTCCCGCGGCGCTTTCCCCCTTCGCTTTTTCCACGAGGTTTGCACGACCATGCCCAGCCCTGCGCGCCCCTGGCTCCTCCACGCCCGCAGCCTCTGGCCCGGCCTGGCTCTACCGCTGCTCATCATGCTGGCGGCAACTTTTCTTTCCGAGCACTACGGCGGCCCACAGCTGCTTTACGCGCTGTTGTTCGGCCTGGCCTTTCACTTCCTGTACCAGGACGCGCGCTGCAAGCCCGGCATCGAGTTCTGCGCCAGGACGCTGCTGCGCATAGGCGTGGCCCTGCTGGGCGCGCGCATCACCCTGGCGCAAATCGGGCAGCTGGGCATAGGGCCGCTGGCCACCGCCGTGATCGCCATCGCCAGCGCCATCGCGCTGGGCGCCTGGCTGGCGCGGCGCCTGGGCCTGAGCACCGACTTCGGCCTGCTCTGCGGCGCGGCCGTGTCGATCTGCGGCGCTTCGGCGGCACTGGCCGTGGCGGCAGTGATGCCCAAAACGCAGGACAACGAGCGCCACACGCTGCTGACCGTGGTCGGCGTCACCGGCCTGTCGACGCTGGCGATGGTCACTTATCCGCTGCTGGCCAGAATCCTGCGGCTGGACGATAGCGGCGCCGGCATCTTCCTGGGCGGCACCATCCACGACGTGGCGCAGGTCGTGGGCGCGGGCCTGATGATGTCGCACGAGACCGGCGACGTCGCGGTGATCGTCAAGCTGTTTCGTGTCACGCTGCTGGTGCCCGTGGTCGCGGTGCTGGCCTGGTACTGGCGGCGGCGCAGCAGCGGCACCGGCGATGCCGGCCCGCGCACACCGCTGCTGCCCTTCTTCCTGGTCGGCTTCATGGCGCTGGTGCTGGCCAACAGCCTGGGCGTGGTCACGCCGCGGCTCAACGAGGCGCTGGGCCAGGTCTCGCGCATCTGCCTGGTGGTCGCCATCGCGGCGCTGGGCATCAAGACCTCGTTCGAGGAACTGGTCAAGCTCGGCTGGCGGCCCATGGCGCTGATGGTGGCGGAGACCCTGTGGCTGGTCGCCATTTTTGCGGTCTACCTGTGCTTCCTTCGGTGACCCGCCGCTAAGCGCTTCAGGCCAGCAGGCAGGCCGCTTCCGTCTGCTCGCTCAGCCGGCGCAGCGCCGGCACCTCTTCCGCACAGCGCGCAATCGCCAGCGGGCAGCGCGTGCGGAACACGCATCCCGAAGGCGGCGCCATGGGTGAAGGCAAATCGCCCTGCAGCAGCTGGATGACTTTTTTGCGTTCCAGCGCCGGGTCGGGAATCGGGATGGCCGACAGCAGGGCCCGGGTGTAGGGATGGCGCGGCGCCGCGTACAGCGCTTTTTTGTGGGCCACTTCCATCTCATGGCCGAGGTACATCACCAGGATGCGGTCGCTGATGTGTTTGACGACGGCCAGGTCGTGAGCGATGAAGATCAGCGCCAGGCCCATGGTTTTTTGCAGCTCCTTGAGCAGGTTGATGATCTGCGCCWGGATGGAAACGTCSAGCGCCGASACCGGCTCGTCGCAGATGATGAGCTTGGGCTCCAGGATCAGCGCGCGCGCAATGCCTATGCGCTGGCACTGGCCGCCGGAGAACTCGTGCGGGTAGCGGTTGATCTGCTGCGGCATCAGGCCGACGCGGCCCATCATGGCTTTCACGCGCTGCATCACCTCGGCCTCGGGCATGGCGGGGCGGTGCGTGCGCAAGGGCTCGGCGATGATTTGCGCAATGGTCATGCGCGGGTCCAGCGAAGCCAATGGGTCCTGGAAGATCATCTGGATGTCGGCCCTGGCGGCCTGCCAGGTTTCGCTGGAGGCCCCCGCCATCTCCCGGCCCATCCAGACAATGCTGCCGGCGGTGGCCGGGATCAGGTTCAGCACCGCGCGCGCAAGCGTCGACTTGCCGCAGCCCGATTCGCCCACCACGCCCAGGGTTTCACCCGCATGGATGTCGAAAGAAATGCCGTCCACGGCCTTGAGGGTGCGGGCCGGCGACCACGGCCAGGCGCGGCCCGCCTTGATCTTGAAGTACACCTTGAGATCGCGTACCGAAAGGATGGGTGGAGCGGCCTCACGCATGACTGGCCTCCTTCACCGCAAGCTCAGAGACAGCCTGCACGGACCGGTGGCAGGCCCGCAGCACGGCCGGGTCGTGTTCGGCCGGCAGCAGCGCGGGCAGCAGGTCCACGCATTGCGCGCTGGCCAGGGTGCAGCGCTCGCTGAACGGGCAGCCGCTGGGCAGCTTCGCCATATTGGGCGGCGCGCCCGGAATGGCGACCAGCACTTCCTCTTCCGCGTCCAGCCGCGGGATCGCGCCCAGCAGGCCGACGGTATAGGGATGCGAGGCGCGGTAAAAAATACTGTCGGCGCTGCCCTGCTCCATCACGCGCCCGCCGTAAAGCACCATCACCTCGTCGCACAGGCCCGCCACCACGCCCAGGTCGTGCGTGATCATGACAATGGCAGTGCCGAAATCGCGCTGCAAGTCCCGCAGCAAGGCGATGATCTGCGCCTGCACCGTCACGTCCAGAGCGGTCGTGGGTTCGTCGGCGATCAGCACCTCGGGCTCGCACAGCAAGGCCATGGCGATCATCACGCGCTGGCGCATGCCACCCGAAAACTCGTGCGGGTACAGGCTGATGCGGCCCGCCGCATCGGGAATCTTGACGGCGTCGAGCAGTTGCACCGAGCGGGCGCGCGCCGCCTTGCGGTCCAGGCCCTTGTGGAACTGCAGCACCTCGGTCATCTGCCGCTCCACCGTCAGGTAGGGATTGAGCGAGGTCATCGGATCCTGGAAGATCATGGCCACGCGGTTGCCGCGTATCTTGTTGAGCTCGGCCGGCTTCATGGCCAGCAGGTCACGGCCCTGGTAAAGGGCCTGGCCGGTGGCCTTGCCGTTGCTGGCGAGCAGGCCCATCATGGCCAGCACGCTCTGGCTTTTGCCGGAGCCGCTTTCGCCGACGATGCCCAGGGTCTGGCCCCGGTCCAGTGAAAAGTTGATGCCGTTGACGGCGTAGACCAGCCCGTCCTGGGTCTGGAACTGGACGCCGAGATTTTTGACTTCAATCAGGCTCATGGCGTGGCTCAGCGTTCCTTGGGGTCCAGCGCATCACGCAGGCCGTCCCCGATGTAGTTGAAGCAATACAAAGTCAGCGACAGCAGGCCGGCCGGGAACAGCAGCATCCAGGACGAGACCTCCATGACGGAGGCGCCGTCGTGGATCAGCACGCCCCAGCTCGTCATGGGCTCCTGGATGCCCAGCCCCAGAAAAGAC
This sequence comes from Polaromonas sp. P1_G2, assembly GCF_056405515.1. Lineage (NCBI taxonomy): Bacteria > Pseudomonadati > Pseudomonadota > Betaproteobacteria > Burkholderiales > Comamonadaceae > Polaromonas > Polaromonas sp. P1_G2. The sequence continues at coordinate 11,292 of NZ_JBFUBY010000059.1, read as the reverse complement.
AGCACCGACTCCACCAGGATCACCGCCGGTACGGTGACCGTGGTGTAGATCACCACGATGCCCAGCAGGTTGGGAACGATGTGCTGGAAGATGATGCGCCGCGTCGGCACACCCAGGGCGCGCGCGGCTTCAATGAACTCGCGCGAACGCAGCGACAGGGTCTGGCCGCGCACCACGCGCGCCATGTCCATCCAGGAGAACACCGTGATGGTGATCACCACCAGGTAGAAGGCGCGCCCCAAAATGGTCACCATCAGGAGGGCGATCAGCAGGTAGGGCACGGCATACATCATGTCGACCACGCGCATCATGAAGGCATCCACCCTGCCGCCCAAAAAGCCCGCCGTGGCGCCCCAGACAATGCCCAGCGTGACGGCCGACAGCGTGGCCAGGAAGCCCACCATCAGCGACACGCGGCCGCCGACCAGGCTGCGCACCAGCAGGTCGCGGCCCGACTCGTCGGTGCCGAAAAAATGCGCATTCTTGAGCGTGGGCGGCAGGCTCATGGCGTCCCAGTCGGCAGCGTCAAAGGCATGCGGCAGCAGCCACGGCCCGGCGATGCAGGCCAGGGTGATGAAGGTGAGAAGGCACAGGCTGAACACCGCCGCCTTGTTGCGCAAAAAGCGCGTCCGCGCATCGTCCCAGGGGCTGCGCCCCGCGATGTCGGCCGGCGCCGTTCGCAGCGTATTGCCCAGCGCCGCGGCCAGCCGGTCTTGTTTGTCTTTGTTCCTGAACAGCATGGGATTCGCTTCAAGTGGCTTCAATAGCGGATCTTCGGGTCAAGCAAGGCGTAGGCCAGGTCGACCAGCAGGTTCAGCGTCACGGCGATCACGGTCACCAGCACCACCAGGCCCAGCACCAGTGTGTAGTCGCGGTTGGCCGCGCCGTTGACGATGAGCTTGCCGATGCCGGGCAGCGAGAACACCGATTCGGTCACGATGGCCGCAGTGATCGATGAAATCGCCAGTGGGCCCATGACGGACACCACCGGCAGCAGCGCGGGCTTGAGGGCGTGGCGCAGGATGATGGTGCGCGTGGGCAGGCCCTTGGCGCGCGCTGTGCGTATGAAATTGCTGTGCAACACCTCGATCAGGCTGCCGCGCATGACGCGCCCTATGGTCGCCACGTTGATGAAGATCAGCAGCAGCATGGGTAGCACCATGAAGCGCGGCGAGAAGTCGTCCCAGCCGCCGGCCGGCGCGACCTTGAGCCAGACGGCGAACACCAGGATCAGCACCGGGCCGATCACGAAGGAGGGAAACACATGGYCCGCGTTGCCGAGCAGCATCACTCCATAGTCGATAGCGCTGTTCTGCCGCAGGGCGGCCATGGTACCGAGGAAGACGCCGACAAACAGCGAGATCAGGATGGCGCCCCCGCCTATCGCCGCGGACACCGGCAACGCCTTGGCCACCAGCTCGTTGACCGACCAGTCGGCATAACGGAAAGACGCGCCCAGGTCGCCGTGCAGCAGGCTGTTGAGGTAGTACAGGTACTGTTGCCACAGCGGCAGGTCGAGGTGGTATTTGGCCTGGAGGTTGGCCAGCACCGCCGCGGAGACCTTGCGCTCGTCGTCAAAGGGCCCGCCCGGCGTGCCGTGCAGCAGGAGATAGCAGACGGTGACGACGGCCAGCAAGGTCGGGATCGTCGCCAGGATGCGCCTGAAGGTGTAAGACCACATGGGGAATCTCCGGGCTAGTCAGTGTGAGCGCATGAAGGTGTGGGCCGGGTACAGCTTAGCCCTGAACCGCCTGCAAGGCATCAGAATATTTCGGAAAATGGAAGAAGCGGATCAGGGACGGGCMGGCGCGCGGCGGCGCCGGCCCCACGGCCGTCATCAGTGCTTGACGATGTACAGGTCCTTGCCGCGGTAGCGGTCCAGCGCGTTGGTGGTCGAATAACCGCCCACATAGGGCTTCACGAGCCGCGGCACGGTGTACTGCAACAGCGGGATGATGGGATAGTCTTCCATGATCATCTTCGCCGCCTGGGTCAGCAGCACCTTGCGCTTGGCCGGGTCCAGTTGCTGGTTGCCTTCGTCGATCAGCGCGGAGGCCTTGCGGTTGCAGCTGTTGTGGTAGTTCTGGTCGGAGTCGCATTGCACCAACGTGAGCCAGGTAGTGGCGTCGTTGTAGTCGGCGATCCAGCCGTTGCGGGCGATCTGGTAGTCCTTGTCGGTGCGCTTCTTGATCAGGACCTTGAACTCCATGGCGTCGAGTTCGACGTCCAGGCCCAGCTTGGTCTTCCACTCGGAGGCCGCGAAGATGGCCATCTTCTTGTGATAGTCGCTGGTGTTGTAGGAGAACTTGAGTTTGGTGCCGGGGGGAAGCGCGGCCTCCTTCAGCAATTTTTTGGCTTCGGCAATGCGTTTGTCGGCGGGCCACTTGGCCCAGTCGTAGACGGTGACGTCGGCGCCCGAGGTGCCCTTGACGATCACGCCATAAGCCGGGGTCTGCCCGTCGGCCGTGACGCGCTGCGCCAGGATGTCGCGGTCCAGCGCCATCGACAGCGCCTTGCGCACACGGATGTCCTTGAGGGCCGGGTCCGCGTTGTTCAGCGAGTAGTAGCGCAGGCCCAGCATGTCGGTGTTGCGGATTTCCTTGGGGTACTGCGCCTTGTACTTGTCGTAAGTCCCGGGCGGGAGCTGGTAGACCCAGTCGTTCTCGCCCGACTCATAAAGCTTGACGTCGGCATTGCCGTCCTCGACCGAGAGGTAGGTGATCTTGGTGAGCTGGACGTTCTTGGCATCCCAGTACGTGGGATTCTTGGCCAGGATGATCTTGCTGTTGACCTGCCAGTCCTTCAACGAGAAGGCGCCGTTGTTCACCATGTTGGCGGGCCGGGTCCAGTCCTTGCCGAATTTTTCGATGGTGGCCTTGTGCAGGGGCGCCAGCTGGGGGTTGGACACGACTTCGGGCAGGAAGCTGACGGGGAAAGGCGTCTTGATTTCCAGGGTGTAGGGATCGACGGCCTTGACGCCCAGTTCGGTGACGGGTTTCTTGCCTTCGATGATCTCTTTCGCATTGAGCAGGAAGACGCCGTAGGTGGAAGCGTACTTCGAGGCTGTCGCCGGGTCGACGAAGCGGCGCATGCTGTAGATGAAATCGTCTGCGGTCACGGCGTCGCCGTTGGACCACTTGGCGGTTTTGCGCAGCTTGAAGACCCAGGTTTGCGGGTCGACCTGCTTCCAGCTCTCGGCCACGCCGGGCACGATCTTGCCGTTGTTGTCCGCGGCGCACAGTCCTTCGAACATCTCGCGGATCACGTTATTGGCCGGAACGCCGGTCGCCAGCGCGGCGTCCAGGGTTTCGGGCTCGGAGCCGTTGTTGCGGACCAGCTCCTGGGTCTCATGCAGTTTCACGCCGGCGGGCACCGTGGCCGCGGCGGCCAGGCCGGCGAAGGCCAGCAGCACAGCGCCGGCCAGGGTTTTCATCGTCCAGTTTGGGTTCATGCTGGTTGCACTCCTTGAATAAAACTGGCGAGCTTGTGGCCCGCCGTGGTGGATGGAGCGTCTCGCCTCCCGTGGGGGTGGCCAGACGTTTGGCCTGTCGGTCGGCGCGAATATACCGCCGCCCCGGAGGCCGCTCCGTAGGGAGTAACCCTTCAGCAATTAGCGTGCCTTGTCACTTGAGAGACCCCGCATGGCAGGCCTGGGCATGGATACATTCGGCACACCTGCTAACAAATGAATCCCAATTCCGGGATGCGCACAGCGACCTCAGCCGCAGCCGGGAATAAAAAAGCCCGCCCCCTTTGAACAGGGAGCGGGCTGATTTAACGACGACCGGCTTCAGCGGCTGAGCTGGGTGTCGGACTTCAGGCTCAGGGCCGGCTCGGGAGGCGGCTCCTTCCAGCCACCGCCCAGCGTCTTGTACAGCGTGACCTGGCTTTGCAGCTGGGCCAGGCGGGTCTGCACCACGGCCTGGCGCGCGGTGAACAATGCGCGCTGCGCGTCGAGCTGGTCCAGGTAGCTGGCCACACCGTTCTGGTAGCGCAGGTCCGCCAGCTTGAAACGTGTGGCCTCGGCATTCGCCTGTGCCTGCTGGGCGCGCAACTGCTCACCCAGGGTAGCGCGGCCGGCCAGGGCATCGGCCACTTCGCGGAAAGCCGTCTGGATGGACTTCTCGTACTGGGCGATGGCGATGTCGCGCCCGGCGTTGGCCGAATCCAGGCCCGCACGGTTGCGGCCCGCGTCGAACAGAGGCAGGATCAGCTGCGGCGCCATGGTCCAGCCGTAGGAGCCGCTCTTGAACAGGCCGTTCAGGTGCGAACTGGCGCTACCGGCGCTGGCCGTGAGCGAGATGCGCGGGAAAAAGGCCGCGCGCGCTGCGCCTATGTCGGCATTGGCGGCCAGCAGCAGCTGCTCGGCTTGGCGCACGTCGGGGCGCCGGGTCAGCAGGTCGGAAGGCAGGCCCGCGGGCACGTCGACCATCAGGGGCGCATCGGCCAGGCCTTTGCCGGCCGGCAGGGCCACGGCCAGCTCGCCGGTGAGGGGTTGCCCGATCAGCAAGGTCAGTGCATTCTGGTCCAGCGCGCGCTGGCGCACCYGCTGGGCCAGCGAGACACGGGCCGCCTCGGTCAGCGACTCGGCCTGGCGGAAGTCCAGCTCGGAAGTGACGCCGTTGTCGAAACGCAGCTTGCTGAGCTTGAAGGATTCTTCACGCGTGGCCAGCGTCTGTTGCGTGATCGCCAGCAGCTCCTCGTCGGCCAGCAGGCTCAGGTAGGTGTTGGCCACCGCGGCGATCAGGCTGATCTGGGTAGTCTTGCGCCCTTCTTCCGTCGCCAGGTATTGCGCCAGTGCTGCCTCCTTGAGGCTGGCGACGCGGCCGAAGAAATCCAGCTCGTAGGACGTCATGATCAACCCACCCGTATAGGCGCTGGTGATGCTGCCGTTGCCGTTGGCGTTGGGCTGGCGCGAACCGGTGATGCCGGCGTTGATGGTCGGGAACTGGTCGGCGCGCTGGATCCGGTACTGCGCACGCGCCTGCTCGATGTTGAGCACGGCGATGCGCAGGTCGCGGTTGTTGCGCAGCGCCGCGTCGATCAGCTTGCGCAATTGCGGGTCGCTGAAAAACGCCTGCCACTCGATGTCGGCCGCGGCCGGCGTGTTGGCGGTGGGTTGTGTCTGCGCCGACTCTGCGATCCAACCCGAGGCGGTGGGGTATTGGTCGGCCACCGGGGCGGCCGGCCGTTCGTACTTCGGGATCATCGAGCAGCCGGCCAGCATTGCAGCCGCGGCCAGCGCCAGAAAGTGTGGGAGCCTTGTCTTAGTCATGGGCCTTGCCTTCATTTCCTTCCTCTCCGGTGATGCCTGCCGCTTTGGCATGCTCGGAATACATCCTGTTTTGCCGTTCGCTGCCCTTGAAGAGGCCGCGCACCACGACAAAGAACACGGGGACAAAAATCACTGCCAGGGCCGTGCCGGTGATCATGCCGCCGATCACGCCGGTGCCGATGGCGCGCTGGCTCGCGGAGCCGGCGCCCGAGGCGATCACCAGCGGCACCACGCCCAGGCCGAAGGCCAGCGAGGTCATGACGATGGGGCGGAACCGCAGGTGGGCGGCCGCCAGGGCAGACTCGATCACGCCCTTGCCCTGCGCCTGCAGGTCCTTGGCGAACTCGATGATCAGAATCGCGTTCTTCGCCGACAGGCCGATGATGGTGATCAGGCCGACCTGGAAGTACACATCGTTCGCGTAGCTGCGGAACAAGGTGGCGAGCAGCACACCGATCACACCCAGCGGCACGACCAGGATCACGGCCAGCGGAATGCTCCAGCTCTCGTACAGCGCGGCCAGGCACAGGAACACCGCCAGGATGGCGAAGCCGTAGAGCAGCGTGGCCTGGGAGCCGGCGAGTTTTTCCTCACGCGACTGGCCGGTCCATTCAAAGCCGAAGCCCTGCGGCAACTGGGCCGCGAGCTTTTCCATCTCGGCCATCGCGGCGCCGGTGCTGTAGCCCGGCGCGGCGCTGCCGCCTATGCGCATCGCGGGGTAGCCGTTGTAGCGCACCGTCTGCATCGCGCCGGTGATCCAGCGCGTGCTGGCAAAAGCCGAGAGCGGCACAGGCAGGCCCTTGCTGTTGCTGGCGTTGAGCCTGAGCAGGTCGTCGGGCTGCATGCGCGCCGGCGCGTCGGCCTGCACCACCACGCGCTGCAAGCGGCCCTGGTTCGGGAAGTCGTTCACATAGCTGGAGCCCAGCGAGGTGGACAGCACCGAGTTGATCGAGTCGAAGGTCACGCCCAGCGCATTGGCCTTGTCGCGGTCGATGTCGATTTGCAACTGGGGCGCGTCTTCCAGGCCGTCGGGGCGCACCTGCGCGAGCACCGGGCTCTTGGATGCCAGGCCCAGCAACTGGTTGCGCGCATTGACGAGGGCCTGGTGGCCCGCGCCGCCGCGGTCCTGCAGGCGGAAGCTGAAACCCGAAGCCGTGCCCAATTCAGGAATCGGCGGCGGGCTCAGGGGGTAGATGAAGGCGTCACGCACACCCATGAGCGCACCGAAGGCACGGCCCGCCACGGCGCTGGCCGAATGCTGTTCACCGTCGCGCTCCTTCCAGTCCTTGAGCGTCACGAAGGCGAGCGCGGCATTCTGGCCCTGGCCAGAGAAGCTGAAGCCCAGCACGCCGACCATGCTTTCGACTTCGGGCTGCTTGAGCATGAAGCCTTCAACGGTCTGCATCACCGAGAGCGTGCGCTCGTAGGTCGCGCCCGGCGGCAGCTGCACGTTCACCAGCAGGTTGCCCTGGTCTTCGTTGGGCAGGAAAGAGGTGGGCAGGCGCAGGTAGACCACCGCGACCGCGCCGATGATGGCCACGTAGATGATGAGGTAGCGCGCCGCGCGCTTGAGGATGCGCGCGACCACGCTTTCATAGCTCTTGGCCGTGCGCGAAAAACCGCGGTTGAACCAGCCGAAGAAACCGGTCTTGGCGTGATGGTGCCCGGCCTCGACCGGCTTGAGCAGCGTGGCGCACAGCGCCGGCGTGAGCGACAGCGCCATGAAGGCCGAGAAGGCGATGGACGAGACCATCACCGCCGAGAACTGGCGGTAGATGTTGCCGGTCGAGCCCGCGAAGAAAGCCAGCGGAACGAACACCGAAATCAGCACCACGGTCACGCCGATGATGGCGCCCGAAATCTGGCCCATGGCTTTGCGAGTGGCCTCCAGCGGCGGCAGGCCCTCCTCGGTCATGATGCGCTCGACGTTCTCGACCACCACGATCGCATCGTCCACCACGATACCGATGACCAGCACCATGCCGAACATGGTCAGCACGTTGATTGAGAACCCGAGCGCCAGCAGCGTGGCAAAGGTGCCCAGCAGCGCGATAGGCACGACGATGGTCGGGATGATGGTGTAGCGCCAGTTCTGCAGGAACAGGAACATCACCAGGAACACCAGTGCCACCGCCTCGAACAGCGTCTCGGCCACTTGCGAGATCGAGATCTTGACGAAGCGCGAACTGTCGTAGGGGATGCTCCACTTCATGCCTTGCGGGAAGTAGCGCTCGAGTTCGGTCATCTTCTCACGCACGGCCTTGGCCGAGGCCAGGGCATTGCCGCTGGGCGCGAGCTGCACGCCGATACCGATGGCCTGCTTGCCGTTCAGGCGCGCCGAGGTCGCGTAAGACTGGCCGCCGAGTTCGATGCGTGCCACGTCCTTGAGGCGCACCGCCGAGCCGTCGGTATTGGCGCGCAGCACGATGTTGCCGAACTGCTCGACGTTGGCGAGCTGGCCGTTGACCACCACCGTGGCCGCRATGCCCTGCCCCGCCACATTGGGCCGGTCGCCGATGCTGCCGGCGGATACCTGGGCATTCTGGGCGCGGATCGCAGTATTGACGTCGTTCGCCGAGAGGCTGACGCCGCGCAGCTTGGCCGGGTCCAGCCAGATGCGCATGGCGCGTTCGCTGCCGAACAGCTGGGCCTGGCCGATGCCTTTGACGCGCTGCAGTTCAGGCACGATGTTGCGCGAAGCATAGTCGCCCAGCGCAACGGGGTCATGCGCCGGATTGTCGGACGAGAGCATGGTGAACAGCAGGAAGTTGGAGCGCGACTTGTCGACGCGCACGCCTTGCTGCGTCACCGCGGCGGGCAGGCGCGGCGAGGCGCGCGAGAGCCGGTTCTGCACATCCACCTGCGCCAGGTCGGGGTTGGTGCCGGGCTCAAAGCTCAGCGTAATGCTGCCGGTGCCGTCGGCCTGCGCAACCGACTCCATGTAAATGAGGCCGGGCGAACCGTTCATTTCGCGTTCGATCACCGACAGCACGCTGTCCTCCAGCGTCTGGGCCGAAGCGCCCGGGTAGGCGGTATTGACGACGATGGCGGGCGGCGCCACGGGCGGGTACTGGGAGATCGGCAGCTGCGTGATCGCCACGCCGCCCATCACCAGGATGAACAATGCGATCACCCAGGCAAAGATCGGCCGATCAATGAAAAACTTGGCCATGTGCTGGGCTCCTTACTTCGCTGCCGCGGATGCTGCGGAAACGGCGGGTTTCGCGGCGGATGCGCCTGATGCCGGCGCCGCCGGGGCGGAGGCCGCGCCAGCCGCTGGCTTGGCGCCGGGCGCCTGCCACGGCACGGGCTTGACGGTGGCGCCGGGCTGCAGTTTCTGGAAGCCGTCGACCATGACCTGCTCGCCGGTCTTCAGGCCGTCCAGCACCACCCACTGGTTGCCCTGGGCCGAGCCGATCTTGATGGTGCGCGGGCTGACYTTGCCGTCGGCGCCCACCACCATGACGGTGTCGCCCTGCGCCGTGCGCGTGACGGCCTGCTGCGGCAAGGTGACGGCGTTGCTGGCCTGCGCCTGCTCCAGGCGCACGCGCACGTAGAGGCCCGGCAGCAACTGGCCGCCGGGGTTAGGGACTTCGGCGCGCAGGGTGATCTGCCCGGTCGTGGCGTCCACCGTCAGGTCGGAAAACAGCAGGCGGCCGGGACGCGCGTATTCGCTGCCGTCTTCAAGCACGACGCGCACGCTGGCGGCTTCGGCGCCGCTGGCGCGCTTGAACTGGCCGCTGTCCATCGCGGCGCGCAGCTTCATGATTTCGGGCGCCGATTGCGTGAAGTTGACGTACATGGGGTTGATTTGCTGCACCACCGCGAGCTGCGTGGCTTCGCCCTGCCCGACGAGCGCGCCTTCGGTCACCAGCGCGCGGCCGATGCGGCCCGAGATCGGCGCCGTCACCGACGCATAACCCAGGTTGATGCTGGCGGTCTGCACGCTGGCCTTGCCCACGGCCACGTCGGCTTCGGCCTGTTTCTGCGCGGCCACGGCGGTGGCGTATTCCTGCTTGCTGACGGCGTTGGCCTCGACCAGCGGCTTGTAGCGCTCGGCCAGCGAGGTGGCTTGCGCCAGGTTGGCTTCGGCGCGGGCCTGGCTGGCCTTGGCGCTGGCGGCCGCGGCCGCGTAGGGTGCGGCATCAATGCTGAACAGCTGCTGGCCTTCCTTGACGTCGCTACCCTCGCGAAACAGCCGTTTCTGCAAGATGCCGGCGGCGCGCGCCCTGACTTCGGCGACGCGCGACGCTTCCAGGCGGCCTGGCAGTTCGGTGATCAGGCCCACGTCGCCCTGGGTGACCGTGACCACACCGACTTCAGCTGGCGGCGGCGCCCCGCCGGGTGCGCCGCCGCCTTTGCCGCATCCGGCCAGGAGCAAGGCCAGTGCCGCTGCGACAGCAAGAGGCTGGTATTTCAGGAGTTGAGGGGGTACAAATGAAGGGGCAACGCGAGACTTGGGCATGCTATTCCTCGAAATTTTGGGAAAAAAGCGCAAAGCGGGAGAGGCAGTCGGTAATTGAGGCAAAGCTCATTCACCGAAAACGAAAAGAATAAGGGTTTTTGCGAGTGTTATAGTTTACATACATTTATGAATGTATAACAAAAATCCGGGGATTTACCCGGAATTTACCTTGGAGGCAGTCAATGGCCCGTCGAACAAAAGAAGAAGCTTTGGCCACCCGCCACAAGCTGCTGGATGCGGCTGAGCACTTGTTTCAATGCCAAGGGGTATCGCGCACCAGCCTGCAGGACATTGCCCGGCGCGCGGGCGCTACCCGCGGCGCCGTTTACTGGCACTTCAAGGACAAGGCGGACCTGTTCAACGCGATGATGGAGCGGGTCACGCTGCCCCTGGAGGAGTCCTTCAACCATGAGAACGAAAAACAGGAAACCCCGGGCGAAGCCGGCCTCAACGCGATAGAGCGGATACGGCTCTCCACCGTCAATGCCCTGAGGCAGATCGTGACCGACGCGCAGACCCGCCGGGTGTTTGAGGTCGCGACGCAGAAAGTCGAATATGTGGAGGAGCTCCAGGCGGTTCGTCTGCGCCACCTCGCGGTGCGCAACGGCTTTCTGGAACGCATCCAGCAAGGCATGGAAACCGCCGCTGGCCAGATGAGCCTGACCTTGCCGGTGCCGGCATCAGTGGGCGCGCAGGGCCTGCATGCCCTCATTGACGGAATCATCCAGAACTGGCTGCTGGACCCTCAGGCCTTTGACCTGCTGGAAGTGGGCCAGTGCGCGATTGACGTCTACCTGCGCGGCCTGGGATTTCCCGGGGAGCCGCAGAGCGCCACGGCCCTCTGCGGCGTTTCCACGCCCTAGTGCACTACTTAGTGCAGGTGCCTCGGCTTGCGGCCGCCGCCGTGGCCTGAGCCGCCCTGCGGCCCGCCCAGCCCGCGTGGCGGCTTGCCGAGCTGCATGGAGTTGACCAAGGCGTCAAAGCGCTGCTCAAACAGCTTGTCGACCGCCGCGACGACCTCACCGAGCTCGGAACCGTCGAAGTGGCGCTCCATCAGGCCAATCATGTCCTGCACCAGCAAGTCGCGCTGGACCTGCATGATGGCGGCCGGGGTCGGGCCGACGAAGTACATCGCGAAGTCATCGCGCGCTTCTTCATCCTCGTCGCTTTCGTCCTCATCGAAGTCGGAATCGTAAAACGTCACTTCGATGGGCGCGCCCGCCTCGGCAAGATCGTTGAGGCCCATGCACATTTCGTCGAGCGCCTGGCGGAAGTCTTCATCGCCCGGCACTGTCCAGCACATCTGCAGCAAATGCTTTTGGACGTCGAAGCGGATGCCCGGCTCTTCCTCATAGGCGCTAGCGGCGGCGGCCGCCAGGGATTTGGAACCCGCGTACTTCCATAGCGGCTTCAGGGCCTCCTGCAGCTGCTCAAAGGTAACGTCCACACGCAAAGGCACTTCGCCGTGCACGTGGATCTCAAAAGGTGTGTTGTAACGGGACATGATGGAATTTATCTTACCCAGTTTTCAAAAGCGCGCCCGGCGCATGGG
>NZ_JBFUBY010000058.1:0-33201 GCF_056405515.1 Polaromonas sp. P1_G2 | reverse complement strand
GGCCCAGACCGACCACTTGTGGAAGGGCTCGGAGGTTTCATAGACGTGCGCCCATTTGAGCTTGGTCTGCGCCGAGGCAATGCCGGAAAAGCCCAGGGCCCCCGCCATCAGCGCGCAGGCGGCGATGGCTTTGACGGCGAATCGTTTGTTGTGGAATGCATTCATGGTTGTCTCCTCAAAGGGTGTTGCTGGCATGAAAAGGGAAAACCGGCGCGCGCGCCAGCACGCACGCCGTGAAGCCGGGGTCTAAGAGCCTGTTCAATGTCTAAACGAGGCCGCGTTGGGATGCAATCGGGATGAGTGGGCCGACCGGGCACGCCGCATGGGCTCATGCCCATGCAAGTGACCGGGTGGCTCAATCGCCCGACCGCCCAGCCGGCCGGCTGGGCGTCGTGCAGCTGCCCCAAGGGGGATGCAAACGCGACCGCGTTTGCGTCATCCCAACCCGTAGGGCAAGTGCCTTCTCGGGCGGTCTGCGTCGTTGYGGCGCTAGCCCATAGCCGGGCTATGGGCGTCGCACCGCGCCTTGCATCCCATCCCGAGAAGGTACTTGCGCGGCCTCGTTTAGACATTGAACAGGCTCGTCGCTCAGTTCTTCAGGTTGAGCTTGGTCACGAGTTGCTTGAAGGTGTCGTTGTCGCGCACCATCTGCGCCTTGAAGGCGGGGCCGTCGGCATAGGCGTAGCCCAGGTTGAGCTTGTCCATGACCTCGCGCATGATGGGTTCGTCGGCGGCCTTCTTGCTGAAGGCCCGGATGGTTTCCACGACTTCAGGTGGCGTGCCCTTGGCCACGCCCAGGCCGCGCCAGGTGCCTATGGACAGGTCTATCTTGCGTTCCTTCATGGTCGGCACGTTCTCGAAACCCTTGACGCGCTGGTCGGCCATCACGCCGAGGATCTTCAGCTTGCCGGCGGCCACGTGCACCGCGACTTCGGCCGGGCTCACGCCCACGGCGTCCACATGGCCGCCCAGCAGGGCCAGCACGGCGGGGCCGGCGCCCTGGAAGGGGATGTGGTTGAATTTGGCGCCGGTTTTTTCTTCCAGCGAGGCGGCGGCCAGGTGCCAGATCGAGCCGTTGCCGGCATTGCCGACCTTCACGTCGCTGCCGGTCTTTTTGGCGGCGGCCAGGAAGTCTTCAATCGTGTTGTAGGGCGAGTCCGCTTTCACGGTGATGGCGGCCGGGTCGGCGTTGAGGCGGGCGATCGGGATGAAATCGTCCTGCGTGATCTTGGTGATGCCCATGTGCGGCAATATGGTCACCTCGACGAAGAGCATGGCGATCTTGTAGCCGTCGGGCTTGGCATTCACCACGTCGGCCAGGCCGATGGCGCCGCTGGCGCCCGGCTTGTTGTAGACCACCAGCGATTGTGTGGTGTATTTTTTGGCCGCCTCGGCGTAGGCGCGCGCCAAAGAGTCGGTGCCGCCGCCGGGCTGGAAGGCCACCATCACTTCGATCGGCTTGTTCGGATAGGGCTGGGCCCAGGCRCCGCCGCAGAGGCCGGTGAGCAGCAGGGCCGCGGCCAGCCGCTTGGTGTGGGTCAGGAAGTTCATGCGTGTCTCGCTTTCTTTTTTGTAAGGGTCAAGTTGCTGTTGAGGGAAATCTCGGGTTCGGGATGCTTCTTCTTATTTTCTGGGTGCTTTTGATTGTTTGGTGGTCCGGCGCCAGCTCACGCTGAAGCGCTTGTGCGACTGGTCCATGTGTTCGTGCATGGCGGCGCGCGCGGCGTCGGGATTGTGGTTGCGCACCGCCTCAAAAATCGCTTCGTGCTCCGCGATCGCCGAGCGCCAGGAGTCCACGGTCTCAAAATGGCCGCCCAGGCGCTCGAACAGCGGGCCGCGCCGCGAGTCCCAGAAGCGCTGTATGGTTTCAATCAGCACCACGTTGCCGCAGGACTCGACGATGGCGCTGTGAAAGGCGCGGTCGCCATTCAGCGGCAGCACGCCGCGGTCGGCATCCAGCTTCATGCTGGCGATGGCCTTGTCCATGGCGTCGATATGCTTGCGCTTGGCCTGGGTGGCTGCCATGGCGGCGACCTCGCCTTCGACCACGCGGCGGGCGCGTATCAGCTCCAGCGGGCCCCATTCATCGGGCGGGACCTGCTCGGCGCGGCTGTTGGCATGGCTGGGCGCGCCGCTGCGGTCCAGCACGTAGACGCCGGAGCCGGTGCGCACCTCGACCCAGCCCTCGACCTCCATCGCGATCAGCGCTTCGCGCACCGAAGGCCGGCTCACGCCCAGCTGCCGTGCCAGGTCGCGCTCGGCCGGCAGGCGCGCGCCCACGGCCCATTCGCCGGCGGAGATCAGCGTGCGCAACTGCTCGGCGATCTGGCGGTACAGGCGTTGCGGTTCGACGGTCTGCAGGGGCATGGGTGGAAAAAGCGGAGGGGAGGAGCGGCTTAAGGGTTAGCCAGAATTGGACAAGTGGTCAGGCCAATTGATAATCCCATGAAACCCCCGGGCCAACATCCGGCAAAACCCTGTAGGAGCACTGATGAGACTTGAAGGAAAAAAAGCACTGGTCACCGCGGCGGGCCAGGGCATTGGGCGCGCCAGCGCGCTGGCGCTGGCGGCCGAAGGCGCGCAGGTCTGGGCCACCGACCTGAACCCCAAGCTGCTGGAAAGCTACCAGGGCGTGGCCAACATCACCGCGTTGCCCTTGAATGTGCTCGACAAGGCCGCCATCCACAAACTGGTGGGCGGCCTGCCGGCGCTGGACGTGCTGTTCAATTGCGCGGGTTTTGTGCACGGCGGCACGGCGCTGCAGGCCACCGACGAAGACCTTGAATTCGCCTTCCAGCTCAATGTGCGCGCGCAGTTCTGGATGATCCAGGCCGTGCTGCCGAAAATGCAGGCCCAAAAACGCGGCAGCATCATCAACATGGCCAGCGTTTGCGGCAGCATCAAGGGCCTGCCCAACCGTTTTATCTACGGCACGACCAAGGCCGCGGTGATCGGCCTCACCAAAAGCGTCGCAGCCGACTTTGTGGCCGACGGCGTGCGCTGCAATGCGATCTGCCCCGGCACCGTCGACACGCCCTCGCTGCAAGACCGCATCAACGCCAACGAGGACCCGGTGGAGGCGCGCAAGGCCTTTATCGCGCGCCAGCCGCTGGGGCGCCTGGCCCAGGCGCATGAAATCGCGCCGCTGGTGGTGTTCCTGGCCAGCGATGAAGCCGCCTTTGTGACCGGCCAGGCCTACAACATCGACGGTGGCATCACCATATGAACCAGCTTGACCTGAAGGGGCGGCACGCCGTCGTGACAGGTGGTGCTGTGGGCCTCGGCTTTGCGGTTGCGCAGCGCATGCTGGCCTCGGGCGGCACGGTCACCTTGTGGGACATCAATCCCGAAGCGCTGGCCAAGGCCAAAGAGGCGCTGGGTGCGGGTGTGCACACCGTGGCCGTCGATGTCAGCAGCCATGCCAGCGTGGTGGAAGCGGTCAAACAGACGGTTGCCCACAACCCGGCCATTGATGCCCTGGTCAACTCGGCCGGCATCACCGGCCCCAACGTCAAGCTCTGGGACTATCCGCCCGAGCAGTGGATGCAGGTGCAGCAGGTCAACCTCAACGGGCTGTTCTTCTGCTGCCGCGAAGTGGTGCCGCACATGCGCGCGCGCAACTACGGGCGCATCGTCAACATCGCCTCGGTCGCCGGCAAGGAGGGCAACCCGAATGCCAGCGCCTACAGCGCCAGCAAGGCCGCGGTGATCGCCCTGACCAAATCGTTGGGCAAGGAACTCGCCGACACTGGCGTGAGCGTCAACTGCGTCACGCCGGCCGCCGTCAAGACGCCGATTTTTGAGCAGATGACGCCGGAGTTCATACAGTTCATGCTGTCCAAAATCCCCATGGGCCGCTTCGGCACGCCCGATGAGGTGGCCGCCATGGTGAGCTGGCTTTGCACCGAAGAGTGCTCTTTTTCCACCGGCGCCGTCTTCGACCTATCGGGCGGACGTTCTACTTATTAACCTTCACCTGATTCATCAAAAGGAAAAACCATGAAACTCGTTCGTTATGGCAACCCCGGCAAGGAAAAGCCCGGCCTCATCGATGCCAATGGCAAGCTGCGCGACCTGAGCGCCGTCATCAAGGACATCGGCCCCGAGCAGCTCGGCGACGCCGCGCTGGCCAAGCTCGGCAAGCTCAAGACCGACAAGCTGCCGCTGGTCAAGGGTTCGCCGCGCTACGGCAGCCCGGTCACCGGCACGCGCAAGTTCATTGCCATCGGCCTGAACTACGCCGACCACGCCGCCGAATCGGGTTTGCCGATTCCGGCCGAGCCCGTGGTCTTCATGAAAGCCACCAGCTGCATCCAGGGCCCCAACGACCCCATCATGCTGCCCAAGAATTCGGTCAAGACCGACTGGGAAGTCGAGCTCGGCGTGATCATCGGCAAGCAGGCTCGCTACGTTTCGCAAAAAGAAGCGCTCAACCACGTGGCCGGCTACTGCACCATCAACGACGTCAGCGAACGCGAATTCCAGATCGAGCGCGGCGGCACCTGGGACAAGGGCAAGGGTTGCGACACCTTTGGCCCCCTGGGCCCCTGGCTGGTCACGCGCGACGAAGTGCCGAATCCGCAAAAATTGTCGATGTGGCTGGAAGTCAACGGCAAGCGCGTGCAGAACGGCAGCACCAAGACCATGATCTTCAGCGTTGCCAAAATCATCAGCTACGTGAGCCAGTTCATGACCCTGGAACCCGGCGACGTCATCACCACCGGTACGCCTCCCGGCGTTGGCCTGGGCATGAAGCCGCCGGTTTTCCTGAAGAAGGGCGACACCATGTCGCTGGGGATTGAGGGGCTGGGCGAGCAGCACCAGACCGTGATCCCGTTCAAGCTTAAATAGAGCCCCCACGCTCCCCCACTGCGTGTGGGTCGCTGCCCCCCCGAGGGGGCCGCTGCGCCTGCGGCCCGGCAAAGCCGGTTCCGCGGCCCCTGCTGGTGGGGAAGGAGCGCCTCTGCGGCCATCCGTGGGTGGGTTTACCCTATCCACGGTTAGAACTGGGTCCCTATAAGCAGGCAGCCAACAACCCCGGCTTGCCCATGGTCATCAAAGTGTTGCAAAATAGAACGACCGTTCGTTTTATTTTGTAGCACCCCATGCCCGTCACAGAACTCCCCGCCAAAGCCGCCCGCGTCCTTGCCGCGGGCAGCGCCGTGGCCAAAAGCCAGCAAAAAGGCCAGCAGACCAAGGCGGCCATTGTGGATGCGGCCCTGGGCCTGGCGACGCAGATCGGGCTGGAGGGCCTGAGCATAGGCGCGCTGGCCGAGGTCATGCGCATGAGCAAGTCCGGTGTGTTCGCCCATTTCGGCTCGCGCGAGGAACTRCAGATCTCGGTGATCCGCGAATACCACGTGCGTTTCGAGGAAGAAGTCTTCTTCCCGGCGCTGCAGCAGCCGCGCGGCCTGCCGCGCCTGGCGGCGCTGTTCCACAACTGGATGAAGCGCACTTCGCTTGAAATCGACTCAGGCTGCCTTTACATCAGCGGCGCTGTCGAGTTCGACGACAGGCCGGGCCCGGTCCGCGACGCGCTCGCGGGTTCGGTACGCACCTGGCTGGCCGCCATGTACCGCGCCGTGGTACAGGCCAAGGAGGCCGGCCACCTGCGGCCCGACGCCGACGAGCACCAGATGGCCTTTGAAATCCACGGCCTGATCCTGGCGCTGCACTACGAGGCCCGCTTCCTGAAGACGCCGGGCTCCATGGACCGCGCCAACACGGGTTTTGCCAACATCCTGGGGCGTTACGGCGCTGACGCCGCCGCGCCTTTCACCTCTTCCAACTCTTCCACCTCTTCCGCTTCGCCCAAAAAAGCTTCGGGCAAAGCTTCCTCTTCCAAACCGGTTTAACGCTAAAGGACCCACCCCCATGCCACAGTACAGCCCGCCCCTGCGCGACATGCAATTCGTCATGCACGAAGTGCTCAAGGTCACCGACGAATTCAAGGCCATCCCCAAGCACGCGGACGTCGACGTCGACACCATCAACGCGGTGCTCGAGGAAGCCGGCAAGTTCGCCGCCGAGGTGACCTTTCCGCTGAACATCAGCGGCGACGAAGAGGGCTGCAAACTCGACAAGACCACGCACGAAGTCACGCCGCCCAAGGGCTTCAAGGAAGCCTATGCGCAGTACGTCGAAGGCGGCTGGGCCGCGTTGAGCTGCGACCCCGAATACGGCGGCCAGGGCCTGCCCTTTGTGCTGAACCAGTGCTTGTACGAAATGCTGAACTCGGCCAACCAGGCCTGGACCATGTACCCGGGCCTGTCGCACGGCGCCTATGAGGCCCTGCATGCCCACGGCACCGACGAGCAGAAAAAGCTCTACCTGCCCAAACTCACCAGCGGCGAATGGACCGGCACCATGTGCCTGACCGAGCCGCATTGCGGCACCGACCTGGGCCTTTTGCGCACCAAGGCCGAACCGCAGCCCGACGGGACTTACCGCCTGACCGGCAACAAGATCTTCATCAGCGCCGGTGAGCACGACATGGCCGCCAACATCGTGCACCTGGTGCTGGCCCGCCTGCCGGATGCGCCCCAGGGCAGCAAGGGCATCAGCCTGTTCGCCGTGCCCAAGTTCAACATCGGCAAGGACGGCGCCCTCGGTTCGCGCAACGGCATCTACTGCGGCGGCCTGGAGCACAAGATGGGCATCCACGGCAACGCCACCGCGCAGATGGTGCTCGAAGACGCCGTCGGCACCATGGTGGGTGCGCCCAACAAGGGCCTGGCCGCGATGTTCGTGATGATGAATGCCGCCCGCCTGGGCGTGGGCAACCAGTCGCTGGGCCTGACCGAAGTGGCTTTCCAGAATGCGCTGGCTTATGCCAAGGACCGCATCCAGATGCGCTCGCTGTCCGGCGTCAAGGCCAAGGACAAGCCCGCCGACCCGATCATCGTGCACCCCGATGTGCGCAAGATGCTGCTGACGGCCAAGGCCTATGCCGAAGGCGGCCGTGCGCTGGCGATCTACTGCACGCTGCTGCTCGACAAGGAACTGAACCACCCCGACGAGAAGGTGCGCAAGGACTCCGGCGAAATCGTCGCCCTGCTCACGCCCATCGTCAAAGCTTTCCTGACCGACAACGGCCACATCGCCACCAACGCCTGCATGCAGGTCTTCGGCGGCCACGGCTTCATCAAGGAATGGGGCATGGAGCAGTTCGTGCGCGACAACCGCATCAACATGAWTTACGAAGGCACCAACACCATCCAGTCGCTGGACCTGCTGGGCCGCAAGGTGCTGGGCAACAACGGCGCCACGCTGAAAAAATTCGGCAAGGTGATTGGCGCGCTGATCGCCGAGGAAGGCGTCAACGAGAAGATGGCCGAGTTCATCAACCCGCTGGCCTACCTGGCCGACCAGATGACCAAGTTCACCACCGAGCTGGGCTTCAAGGGCTTCCAGAACCCCGACGAAGTGGGCGCCGCCGCCGTTGATTACCTGCGCGTGGCCGGCCACCTGGTGTTCGGTTACTTCTGGGCGCTGATGGCACAAACCGCACTGCGCGAGATCGCCGCCGGCAACACCGACAAGTTCTACGTGGCCAAGCTGCAGACCGCGCGCTTTTACTTCGCCAAGCTGTTTCCCGAGACCGCTACGCTGATGCGCACGGCGCGCGCCGGCAGCAAGGCACTGATGGAAACCGACGAAGCGCTGGCTTGATTTTTTTGAACAGGACAAGGGGAGACACCGTGAAACACCCACTGCTCGCATTGACCCTGGGCTTGATGGCCATTCCGGCGCTGGCCCAGAACACGCCGGTCGGCCTGTGGCGCGGCTTCGACGAAAAAACCGGCGAGCCCAAATTCGAGGTCCGCATCGTTGAGAGCAGCGGCGTGTTGAACGGCAAGGTCGAAAAGCGGCTGTCTCCCGGCGTCAAGCCGGACGATGTCTGCACCGAATGCACCGACGACCGCAAGGACAAGCCGCGGCTGGGCCTGGAGATCATTCGCGGCGCGAAGAAGTCGCCCGACGCCGACGTCTGGGAAGGCGGCAAGATCCTGGATCCGGAAAACGGCAAGAGCTACAACCTCAAGATGACCCCGGTTGAGGGCGGCAAGAAGATGGACGTGCGCGGCTCTTTTGGTCCTTTCGGCCGAACCCAGACCTGGACGCGTCTGCAATGAACGCAACGCACATGAGGGCCAGCCATGGGTGAAGCGATTTCCCGTCTGTGGTCACGGCCCTTTGGCGCCAGTGGCAGCATCCCGCCGGCCGCACGCCGCTGGTACGGCCACCATCTGCTCAAGAAGCCGTTTTTCGGCCGCTTCATGAAACCCTGGCGCTGGCCGGCGGACGTGCCGCAAGAAGGCTGGGAACGGGTGCGTATCGACAGCCGCAGCAGCAGCCGGCTTGAAGCCATCGTGGCACGCACGCCGTTGGCCCCGCGCGGTGTGGTGGTGTGCGCCCATCCCATGGGCTTTGCCTGCAAAGGGTTCTGGTTGCGCCACGGCCATGCCCAGGCGCTGCTCGATGCGGGCTTTCATGTGGTGGCTTTCGATTTCAACGGCTTCGGTGAAAGCCCCTCGACCAATTTCGACTTTCCCGGCGACGCACTGTCGGTAGGCCTCTGGGCGCGCGCCGCGTTCGCGGGCCTGCCGGTGCATGCGCTGACGGCGTCTTTCGGCGCCATCAACACGCTGAGCGCCATCGCCGAAGCGGATTTCCCTTACGACAAAGTGGTGGCTGAAGGCTGCCCGCCCACGCTGCCCGATTTCTGGAAGGCTTATCCTTTTGCCCATGCGGTGCTCAATGTGATCCGGCGCATCAGCCCGCAAGGCGAGTTGCATCTGCGGCCCGTCCACCACCTCGCCAATATGCGCGACGTGGACGTGCTGCTGATCCACAGCCGGGGCGACCGCTGGACGCCGGTGCATTTCGGCGACGCGCTGCAGCAGGCCGCCTCGAGGCCCGAGCGCATCCAGCGCGTGATCCTCGACAAGGCCGACCACACCCACGGCATGCGCGACGAGCCGCAGCGCTACTGGAACGCGGTGCTCGAATTTTTCAACCAGTCATCTCCCACAAGGTCTTAACCATGTCACGATTCCAAGTCAAAAAAGTCGCCGTGCTCGGCGCCGGCGTCATGGGCGCGCAGATCGCCGCCCACCTGGCCAACGTCAAGGTGCCGGTCATCCTGTTCGACCTGCCGGCCAAGGAAGGCCCGAAGAACGGCATCGTCATCAAGGCGGTCGAAGGCCTCAAGAAGCTCAAGCCGGCACCGCTGGGCGTGCCCGAAGACGCGGCACTGATCCAGCAGGCCAACTATGAAGAAAACATGGAGCTGCTGCGCGAATGCGACCTCGTCATCGAGGCCATCGCCGAGCGCATGGACTGGAAGACCGACCTGTACCACAAGATCGCGCCTTTCATCGCCGAAGGCGCCATCGTCGCCAGCAACACCTCAGGCCTGTCCATCACCAAGCTCAGCGAGGCGCTGCCTGAATCCATCAAGCCGCGCTTCTGCGGCATCCACTTTTTCAACCCGCCGCGCTACATGACGCTGGTCGAACTGATCAACACGCCGACCACCGAACCCAAGGTGCTGGACGACCTGGAAGCTTTTGTCACCAGCGCACTGGGCAAGGGCGTGATCCGCGCCCACGACACACCCAATTTCATCGCCAACCGCGTCGGCATCGCCAGCATGCTGGCCACCATCAAGGAAGCCGAAACCTTCAAGCTCAGCTACGACGTGGTCGACGACCAGACCGGCAAGAAGCTGGGCCGCGCGAGCTCGGGCACCTTCCGCACCGCCGACGTGGTGGGCCTGGACACCATGGCCCACGTCATCAAGACGCTGCAGGACAACCTCGGCCCCGGCAAGGTGGAAGACCCGTTCTCCGACATCTACGGCACGCCGCCCGTGCTGGCCAAGCTGCTGGAATCCAAAAGCCTGGGCCAGAAGACCGGCGCTGGTTTCTACAAAAAACAGGGCCGCGACATCCTGCGCCTGGACCCGGAAAGCATGGAATACGTGCCGGCGGGCGCCAAGGCCAATGAGGTCGTGGGCCGCATGCTCAAGAAGCCCGCGGGCGAGCGTCTGAAGCTCTTGCGCGAAGCCGAGGGCGCCGAAGCGCGCTTCCTCTGGGCCATCCTGCGCGACCAGTTCCACTACGCCGCCGTGCACCTGGAAAGCATCGCTGAAACCGCGCGCGACATCGACTTCGCAATGCGCTGGGGCTTTGGCTCCAAGCAAGGTCCCTTCGAGCTGTGGCAACAGGCCGGCTGGAAACAGGTCGCGACCTGGATCCAGGAAGACATTGACGCCGGCAAGGCGCTGTCCAAGGCGCCGCTGCCCGAGTGGGTGTTCAAGGGCCCGGTGGCCGACGCCGGCGGCGTGCACACCGAGCAGGGCTCGTGGAGCGCATCCGCGAAGAAATTCATTCCACGCCGCAAGCTGCCGGTCTACGAGCGCCAGTTCTTCCCCGAGGACGTACTGGGCTCGAAAGCGCCGGCCTTTGAAACGGCGGGCACCACCTTGCATGAAGACGACGCCATCCGCCTCTGGACGCTGGGCGGCGCGAACGACGACGTGCTAATCGCCAGCATCAAGACCAAGATGCACGCCATCAGCCCCGACGTGGCCGAAGGCCTGGCCATGGGCGTGGACCTGGCCGAGAAAAGCTACAAGGGCATGGTCATCTGGTCCAACGACGAGATGTTCTCGGCCGGCGCGGACCTGCAGGCCATGCTGCCCGCCTTCATGATGGGCGGCGCCAAGGCGATCGAGGGGGCAGAGGCCGAACTGCAGAATGTGATGCTCAAGCTGCGCTACGCGGCCGTGCCCGTGGTGTCGGCCATCCGCGGTATCGCGCTGGGCGGTGGCTGGGAAATGGCGGTCTACTCGGCCAAGCGCGTGGCTGCGATGGAAAGCTACATCGGCCTGGTCGAAGTCGGCGTGGGCCTGGTGCCCGG
Organism: Polaromonas sp. P1_G2; assembly: GCF_056405515.1. Taxonomy (NCBI): domain Bacteria; kingdom Pseudomonadati; phylum Pseudomonadota; class Betaproteobacteria; order Burkholderiales; family Comamonadaceae; genus Polaromonas; species Polaromonas sp. P1_G2. The sequence goes on along the minus strand of NZ_JBFUBY010000058.1, from coordinate 22,275 downwards.
CGCCGGCGGCCTGACCTATATCGCGCGCCGTGCCGCGGAAAATGCGAGCACGTCGACCAACAAGGACATCCTGCCCTTCCTGACCGAAGGCTTCACGGCCGCCGCGATGGCCAAGGTCGGCACCAGCGCGATTGAAAGCCGCAAGATCGGCTATTTGCTCGACAGCGACGTGATCGTGCCGAACAAGGATGAGCTGCTCTTCGTCGCGCTCAACGAGGCGCGTGCGCTGTTCAACTCGGGCTACCGCGCACCGCACAAGCGCCAGTTCCCCGTTGTCGGCCGCAACGGCTGGGCCACCATCAAGGGCCAGCTGGTCAACATGCGTGACGGCGGCTTTATCAGCGCCCACGACTTCCACATCGCAGGGCTGATCGCGGGTGTGGTCTGCGGTGGTGACGTGGATGCGGGCACGCTGGTAACGGAAGAGTATTTGATGACCTTGGAGCGCAAGGCGTTCTGCTCTCTTCTTGAGCATCCAAAAACTCAGGAACGCATCATGGGCATGATGAGCACCGGCAAACCGGTTCGTAATTGATAAAGCTACTGCGGAGCCACCATGCGTCGTTGCAGCCCAAAGAAAATCCTCACGACCTTCAAGGTCGCTCCGGTTTTCTTCGGGCGCCCGCGCCTAGCCTGATGGCTCCTCGCTACGCTTTCTCAATCACGAACCCTTTATCTTTATGACCACCTCTACCCATACCCCCAACCGCCTGGAGCGGCAACTGGAACGGCTCACCGAAGTGCCGGCCTTTGCGCGCCCCTGGTTCCGCAATGTGGTGCTGCGCCGAGCCGTTCCGTTCACCGGTACCGCCGGCCTGGAGTTCGTCGAGATGACGACGGGCCGGGTCGAGATCGGCATCCGGAACGAGAAAAGGGTGCAGAACCACATAGGCGGCGTGCATGCCTCGGCCATGAACCTGCTGGCGGAAACCGCCACCGGCATGGTGGTGGGCATGAACGTGCGCGACGACTGCATCCCGCTGGCCAAGGAATTAAAGATGGCGTTCAAGAAGCGCGCCACCGGGGCCCTGCGCGCCGTGGCCATGCTGAGCGAGGCTCAGCGCGCGGCCATGCTGGCCAGCGACAAGGGTGAAGTCACCGTGCCGGTCACCGTGACCGATGAAGCCGGTGTGAACCCGGTGGAATGCGAATTTGTCTGGGCCTGGATTCCCTCCGGCCCACGGAAAAGTTAACCGAGAAATTGAAGGAAACCATCATGGCCAAACAAGTCCAGGAAGCCTACATCGTCGCCGCCACCCGTACGCCCATCGGGCGATCGGGCCGCGGCTATTTCCGCAACATGCGGCCCGACGACCTGCTGGTCAAGGCGCTGCAGGCCGCGCTTGCGCAAGTGCCGTCGCTGGACCCCAAGGCGATTGAAGACATCATTTGCGGCTGCGCGATTCCCGAGGGCCCGCAAGGCCTGAACGTGGCGCGCATAGGCGCGGTGCTGGCCGGCCTGCCGACCAGCGTGGGCGGCATCACCGTCAACCGCTTCTGCGCTTCGGGCCTCTCGGCCATCCAGATGGCGGCCGACCGCATCCGCGTGGGCGAGGCCGACGTGATGGTTGCCGCCGGCACCGAGAGCATGAGCATGGTGCCCATGTCGGGAAACTCGCCCTCGCTCTCGCCCAGCATGTTCATGAACGACGAGAACGTCGGCATCGCCTACGGCATGGGCCTGACGGCCGAGAAGGTGGCCCAGCARTGGAAGGTCTCGCGCGAGGCGCAGGACCAGTTCGCGCTCGAGTCGCACCTCAAAGCCATCAAAGCCCAGCAGGCCGGCGAGTTCAGCATGGAGATCACGCCGGTCGAAGTGACCGACCGCACGGCCAACCTGGAAACCGGCGAAGTGGTCGCCAAGACCCGTACCGTGAGCCTGGACGAGGGCCCGCGCCCCGACACCTCGCTCGAAGGGCTGGCCAAGCTCAAGACGGTGTTTGCCGCGCGCGGCTCTGTCACCGCCGGCAACAGCTCACAGACCTCCGACGGCGCGGGCGCGCTGGTGCTGGCCAGCGAAAAAGCGGTCAAGCAGTTCGGCCTCAAGCCGCTCGCACGTTTTGTGAGCTATGCCGCCAAGGGCGTGCCGCCTGAAATCATGGGTATAGGCCCTATCGAGGCGATTCCCGCGGCCCTTCGTTACGCCGGCCTCAAGCAGGAAGACATCGACTGGTTTGAACTGAACGAAGCCTTTGCCGCGCAGTCGCTGGCTGTCATCAACACGCTGAAGCTGGATGCCTCCAAGGTCAACCGCATGGGCGGCGCGATCGCGCTGGGCCATCCGTTGGGGGCTACGGGTGCGATCCGGGCGGCTACGGTGATTCATGCGCTGCACAGGCATCAGCTCAAGTACGGCATGGTGACGATGTGTGTAGGGATGGGACAAGGCGCAGCCGGCATCTTCGAGCGGGTGTAGTCATTGGCTACTGCGCGGGCGATCTGCGGCGTTGGTCCGGTGCTCCCCATCCTCACGTACCTGAAGTACGTTCCGGTGGGTCCGCTCCGTCCGCCTTGCATCTCATCCCGCTCGCTACGCCCTTGAGGCCGTTGTGGCTGGGGCCGTGACCGGGTTAGTTGATGGTAATTGCTGATAACTTTCAGGAGGCATCCATGCAGATCCAGACTCTCGATACCGGCACGGCGCAGCTCTCGCTGCGGGTTTATGACGCAACCCTGGCTGCCCACACCAGTGTGGTGATTGGCGGGGCCATGGGGGTGCGGCAGCATTACTACGCGTCTTTTGCGCAGTGGCTGTCGAGCCAGGGCTTTCGGGTCACCACTTTTGACTACCGCGGCTCGGGGGATTCGTTGCCGGGAACGGCCAAGGGCGGCCTGCGCGGCTTCAAGGCCGACCTGCTGGATTGGGCCAGTGACTATGAAGCCGTCGTCGATGCCGCCAAGGCGGCCTTGCCGGATGCACCCTTGTATTTGTTGGGCCACAGCCTGGGCGCGCAACTGCCGGGCTTCCTGAAGAACCAGGAGAAGATCAACGGCCTGGTCAGCATCGCGGCGGGCAGTGGCTACTGGCGCGACAACGCGCCGCAACTGCGGCGCATGATTTTGTATTTCTGGTACGTGCTGGTGCCGCTGGCAACGCGGCTCTTCGGCTATTTCCCGGGGCGCAGCCTGCGCAAGGTCGGCGACCTGCCGGCCGGCGTGATGATGCAGTGGCGCAAGTGGTGTTTGCACCCGCAGTACAGCGTGGGCGCCGAAGGCGAAAGCGCGCGCCTCAGTTATGGGAAGGTCAGCTTCCCGGTCACGGCGCTGTCCATCACCGACGACGAACTCATGACCTGGCGCGGCAYGCAAAACCTGATCAACCTCTATACCAATGCGCCGCGCAGCTTTGAGCGCATCGCGCCGGCCGACCTCAAAGTCAGGCGCATCGGCCATTTCGGTTTCTTCCGCGAGCAGTTCAACAACACCCTGTGGCCGCGTGCCCAGCAGATCATCGAAGGCATGGCCGGCGTCGCCAGGAAGACCGCCTGAACCGCAAAGCTGCTGCACACTTGCCGACATGAGCAACCCCCACTCCTTTGACCAGGCGCTGCGGCTCGAAGCCGCCGGCGCCGACAGGCCCGACACCTGGCTGGGCCACAGCAGCCCCGATTACTGGAATATGGTGGGGCCCTTCGGCGGCACCACGGCGGCCACGGCCTTGCGCGCCATCCTGCTGCACCCGGCCCTGCTCGGCGAGCCGGTCGCCCTGACGGTCAACTATGCGGCGGCCATGGCCGAAGGGCCGTTCAGCGTCACGGCCAAACCCGTGCGCACCAACCGCTCGACACAGCACTGGACGGTGGAGCTGTCGCAGGGCGGCGACACCGGCGGTGCCGTGATGACAGCCACCGCTGTGACCGCCGTGCGCCGCGAGACCTGGAGCCTCAACGACACGCCCATGCCCGCAGTGACGCTGGCCGATGCGACGGGCCGGCTGCGCTTTGCCACCTCCGCCTGGACGAATCGTTACGACATGCGGCCGGTGCGCGGCGTGATCCCGCAGGTCTGGGACGGTAGCGGGGTGGACAGCCTCACCCAGCTCTGGGTGCGCGACGACCCGCCGCGTCCGCTGGACTTCCCGGCGCTGGCCGCCATGTCCGACGTGTTCTACCCGCGCGTCTGGCTGCGCCGCGCCACGCGTGTGCCGGCCGGCACGGTTTCCATCACGACTTATTTCCATGCGGACAGCCGGCAGCTCGCGGAATGCGGCGAGGGGTTTTTGCTGGGACAAGCGAAGGCGCAGGCTTTTCGCAACGGATTTTTCGACCAGAGCGCGCAGCTGTGGAGCGAGGCCGGCGTGTTGCTGGCCACCAGCACGCAGATCGTTTATTACAAGGAATGAGAACGCCTCGCAGGCCCCTACACTTGGCGTCTCAACGGAAAACACCATGAACACTCCCACCCCAATTTCCACCGGCAGCATCCCCGAAATCCTGAGCCACATCGACGCGGGCGTGATGACCATCACACTGAACCGCCTGGACAAGAAAAATTCCATCACCTCCGCCATGTACGGCGCCCTGGCTGACGCACTCGAATCGGCGAATCACGACGCGGCAGTGCGCGCGGTGGTGATACAGGGCCATGAAACGATTTTTTCGGCCGGCAATGACATTGCCGATTTCCTGAACAAGCCGCCCGCAACCATGGACTCGCCGGTGTTCCGCTTCCTGCGCGGCATCAGCAGCTTTCCCAAGCCGCTGGTCGCCTCGGTGTGCGGCCCGGCCGTCGGCATAGGCACCACGCTGCTGCTGCACTGCGACCTGGTGTATGCGGGCGACAACGCCGCGTTCTCGATGCCCTTTGTGAACCTGGGCCTGTGCCCCGAGGCGGCGTCCAGCTTCCTGGTGCCGCAGCTCATGGGCTACCCGCGCGCGGCCGAAGCGCTGTTGCTGGGCGAGCCTTTCATGGCCGAAACGGCACTGGAGATCGGCCTGATCAACCGCATCGTGCCGCCCACCGAAGCCAATGCGCTGGCACAAAGGCAGGCGCAAAAACTGGTGGCCAAGCCCCTGAGCGCGCTGATGGAAACCAAGCGGCTGATGAAAAAAGGCAATGCCACCCTCGTGGCCGAACGCATGGCCGAGGAGGGCGCGAGCTTCGGCCGCATGCTGGGTGAACCGGCCGCGAAAGAGGCCTGGGATGGGGGCCTCGGCTTTATTTTGAGCCGCGATGATTCGTACGCCGCGGGCCCCCATCGCTACCTTCCCCCAGCGGGGGAAGGAGTCACACGCACTTGCACCGGCTTGCGGTTCTTGCGAATCTTGGGCTGTGGATCAAATTGCCGCGTGGATTCCGCCGTCAGGCGCAGGCAGGCCATCAGCTGCTCGCTGCTGGGTGTCAGCCGCCGTCCCCGCACGGTGATGAGTCCGACAGGTGGCAGTTCAATCGGAACCTCGATCGGCAGGACATCCAGCAGGCCTTCCCGCTGGAAGTGCAGGCCGACCGAGCGCGCCAGGAAGCCGGCCGCGTCGCGTTGCTGCACAAAGGTGCTGAGCGCCAGGAAAGACGATGTCTCGATGATGTCGCTGGGCGGATTCAGGCCATGGCGAAAGAAGGTCTGCTCTATCTTCACGCGCAGCGATGCCCAGGGCGGGGGCAGCACGCAGGGTATTCCGGCCAGATCGTTCCAKCCTGGATTCTTTTTGCGCATGAGCGCGTGGCCGTGCTTGACCACGACCACCATGGGTTCGTCGAACAAGGCTTCCGTCACCAGGTCGGGAGCTGCATAGCCGGGCTCCAGGCGGCCGACGAACAGGTCCAGCTCGCCCATGCGAAGCCGGGGCAAAAGCCGCGTCAGGTCGCCTTCCTCCACCAGCACCGTCGCCAGGGTCGAGCGCTGCTTGAGCAGTTTGACGGCGCCCGCCAGCAGCACCGGCATCGCCACCACCATGGAGCCCACGCGCGTGCGTCCCGCCGCGCCGCTGGCCACGGCCGAAATTTCGTCGCGTGTGCGTTCGTACTCGGCCAGCACCGAACGGGCAAACCGGACGATGGCTTCGCCGCTGGAGGTCGGCTCGGTGCCGCGGGTGGAGCGGTCAAACAGGGCCAGCCCCAGCATGCTCTCGACTTCGGTCAGCATTTTCGACACGGCGGGCTGGCTGACCGACAGGAATTCCGCGGTTCGGCCCAGGTGGCGGAACTGGTCGAGCGCCACCACCAGTTGCAGGTGGCGCAGCTTGATGTTGGAACGCAGGACACGGTCGATCTGGGTCATGCTTCATGTTAACCCAGAGGCTATGAAGCGATTCCAATAATCGATTAGGTTGTTATGAAGAAGCTGGCAAGAATCGGGGAACAAGAAATGCGGCAAAGCCGCAGCACGGCATCCACCCAGAGGCAGACAAACCCCATGACAACTTCCCCCCAGGTTCCCAATTTTCCTTTCAACGCCGGGCGCCGCAGCCTGCTCATCGCAGGCGCCGTGGCCGGTGCCGGCGCATTGGCAAACCCTTTGCGCGCGCTGGCCCAGGGCTATCCCGAACGCCCCATCACCTTCATCTGCCCCTGGCCCGCGGGCGGCACCGCCGACCAGTCCATGCGCGCCCTGTGCCAGGTCGCCTCGCGCGTGCTGGGCCAGTCGATCGCGGTGGAAAACAAGGCGGGTGCTTCCGGCATGATAGGTACCCGGGCCCTGGCTTCCGCCAAGCCCGACGGCTACACCATCGGCCAGATTCCCATTTCCGTCACGCGCTTTTCGCAGCTGGGAACCCTGCAACTCGACCCGCTCAAGGACCTGACCTACCTGGCCCGCACCTCGGGCCAGACTTTCGGCATGGCCGTCCCAGCGGACTCGCGCTTCAAATCGTTGCAGGAGCTTGTGGCCTTTGCCAAGGCCAATCCCGGCAAGGTGACTTATGCGCACGCGGGCGTCGGCGGCGCCACGCACGTGGGCATGGAAGAGTTCGCGCTTGCCGCCGGCATCCAGTTCAACCATGTCCCCTACAAAGGCGGCGCCGAGGCGCTGCAGGCCGTGCTCGGCGGGCATGTGGACCTGCTGGCCGATTCCAGCTCCTGGGCGCCGCATGTCGATGCGGGCAAGCTCAGGCTGCTGGCCACTTGGGGCGAACGCCGCGCCTCGCGGTTCAAGGACGCGCCCACGCTCAAGGAGCTGGGCTACAACGTCGTGGTGGATGCGCCCAATGGCATAGGCGCACCCAAGGGCCTGGACCCGGCCGTCGCGATGAAGCTGCGCGAGGCCTTCCGTGTGGCGGTGGCCAGCCCCGAGTTCAAGCAGGTGGCCGACAGGATCGATGCGCCGGTGCTTTACCTGGACGGCCCCGACTATGAGAAATACGTCGCCGCCATGTACCAGAAAGAAACCACCCTGATCGACAAGCTCAAGCTCAAGGAGCTGATGAAGAGCTAGGACCTGACCTGAACGGAACCATGACCGCCATTACCACCGCCACTACCACAGCCTTCACGGCATCCCCTGCCGCCAGCCCCCTGATCCGCCTGCACGCCAACGACAACGTGCTGGTCGCCAAAACCGCGCTGTCGCTGGGCCAGGAACTGCCCGGGACCGGCGCACGCGCGCGAGCGCAGGTGCCGGCGGGGCACAAGGTCGCGGCCTGCCGCATCGCGCAGGGCGAGCGCATCCTGAAGTACGACACGGTGATCGGCATGGCCGCTCGCGACATCGAGGCGGGCGACTACGTGCATTCGCACAATATGGCGCTGGTGGACTTTGAGCGCGACCCGGCCTTCGGCCGGGACGTGCGGCCGGTGGACTATGTGCCGGAAGCCGAGCGCGCCACCTTCATGGGTTTTGTGCGTCCGGACGGCCGCGTGGGCACCCGCAATTTCATCGGCATCCTGTCGTCGGTCAATTGCTCCGCCACCGTCATCAAGAACATCGCGGCCCACTTCACGCCGGAGCGGCTGGCGGCTTTCCCCCACGTGGACGGCGTGGCGGCTTTCGCGCAAACCAGCGGCTGCGGCATGTCTTCCCCCAGCGAACATTTCGACGTGCTGCGCCGCACCCTGGCCGGCTATGCGCGCCATCCCAACCTGGCCGGCGTGCTGATCGTCGGTTTGGGCTGCGAGCGCAACCAGGTCTCGTCGCTGGTGGAGTCGCAGGGCCTGGAGACCAGCAAACTCATGCGCACCATGGTGATGCAGGAGGTCGGCGGCACCCGCGCCACGATTGAAGCCGGCATTGCGGCCGTGCTTGAGATGCTGCCCGAAGCGAATGCGGCCAGGCGCCGGCCTGTGCCGGCGAGCCACCTGAAGATCGGCCTGGAGTGCGGCGGCTCGGATGGTTTTTCGGGCATCACGGCCAACCCGGCGCTGGGCGCGGCCATGGACATCCTGGTGTGCCACGGCGGCACCGCAATCCTGTCGGAGACCCCTGAAATCCACGGCGTCGAATACATGCTGACCCGCCGCGCCGTCACGCCCGAAGTGGGACAGAAGCTGCTGGACCGGCTGGCCTGGTGGGAAAAATACACGGCGGGCCACAACGCCCAGTTCAACGGCGTGGTCGGGCACGGCAACCAGGCGGGCGGGCTGGCCAACATCTTCGAGAAGTCCCTGGGCTCGGCCATGAAGGGCGGCACCACGCCGCTGCAGGCGGTCTACGAGTATGCAGAGCCGATCACCCAGAACGGTTTTGTCTTCATGGACTCGCCCGGCTACGACCCGGTGGCTTCGACCGGCCAGATCGCCAGCGGCGCCAACCTGATCTGCTTCACCACGGGCCGGGGCTCCATGTTCGGCTCCAAGCCGGCGCCCACGATCAAGCTGGCCAGCAATACACCCATGTTCAAGCGCCTGGAAGAAGACATGGACATCAACTGCGGCGCCATCCTGGACGGCGAGCTGGACGTCGCGCAGATGGGCCGGCGGATTTTTGAGGAGATCCTGCGCCATGCCTCCGGCGAGCCGACCAAGAGCGAGGCGCTGGGCCTGGGCGACCACGAATTTGTGCCCTGGCACCTGGGCATCGTCAGCTAGGGCCTTGAAACAAGCGCTGTTGGTGCTGGGCCCGCGCACCAGGTATCTCTGCCCGGGCCAGCCCGGGTGATCGGCCCGAAAAGGCCCTCAACGCTCTCGACCGCTTGAACCGTTTGAACCGTTTGAAAAATACATAAGGAGACAATGACCATGCCAACTTTTCCTCCCACCATTCGGCGGGCCACCCGCCGGATACTGCTGCTTGCCGCCCTGGCAGCTTGCGGGCTGAGCCCCGCGGCCTATGCGCAAAGCGACTATCCCAACAAGCCGCTGACCCTGCTGGTGCCTTACCCGGCCGGCGGCGCCAACGACGCGGTGGCGCGCCTGGTGGGGCTGAAGATGGGCGAGATCCTCAAGCAGCCGGTCATCATCGACAACCGCCCGGGCGCCGGCACCACCATTGGTACGGCGGCGGCGGCCAAGGCGGCTCCCGACGGCTACACGCTGGTGCTGGGCTCGCTGGCGAGCCACGCGGTCAGCCCTCACCTCTATGCCAAGCCCGGCTATGACGCCATCGCCGACTTCACCCCTGTGGGAACCATCGGTGTCGTGCCCATGGTGCTGATCGTCGCCAAAGAATCGCCTTATACCGACCTGCGTTCGCTGGTCGACGCCGCACGGCGCCAGCCGAACGCACTGAACTATGGTTCCGCCGGTAACGGCTCCCCGCTGCACCTGGCGGCCGAGCTGTTCAAGCAAAGCGCGAATATCCAGATCAACCATGTGCCCTACAAAGGCGGCAATGCCCACACCATGGACCTGATGGGCGGCCGGCTCGACATGATCCTGGATACCTTGACCAGCGCCGCGCCGCTGATCAAGGGCGGCAAGGTCCGGGCCCTGGCCGTCGCGGCATCCGCCCGGCTGTCCGAGCTGCCAGGCGTCCCCACCTTTTCGGAGGCGGGCTATCCCGGCTTTGAAGTCAACGCCTGGTATGCGCTGTACGCGCCCGCCAGGACCAGCAAAGAAGTCGTCGGCCGCCTCAATGCGTCGCTGGTGGCCGTGCTCAAACAGCCCGACGTCCTGGAGAAGTTCGGCAACCTGGGCGTGCGGACCCAGCCCGGCTCGCCGCAAGACCTGGCCCGCTTTACCCAGGACGAATGGAGCCGCTATGGCAAGGTCATTGCCGCCAACGGCATCCGCATAGACTGAAGGCATGGACTCCATTTTCCAGGTTCTCGTCACCGCTGCCCACTGGGCCCCGTCCGCGCAAGACATCGTGCGCGGCGCGGGCGGGCAGATCACCTTTTTACCCGACCCTGTTACCGAAGACGTGCTGGCCGCGCAACTGGCGGACACAGGCGCGCAGGCCGTGGTGTTGCGGGGCTCCAAGCCCATTTCGGCACGCGTTCTGGCTGCCGCCCCGGCGTTGAAGATCGTCGCCAAGAATGGAGCGGGCGTGGACAGCGTGGACCTGGCTGCCGCCCGCCAGCGCGGCGTGGCCGTCGCCGTGGCGCCCGCCGCCAATGCCGATGCCGTGGCCGAGCACGCGCTGGCGCTCATGCTCGCACTCACGCGGCAGTTGCCTTTGCTCGACGGCATGGTGCGCGGCGGCCGCTGGGCCGACAGCAGCTGGCAAGGGCGTGATTTCCGCGGCGCCGTGGTCGGCATTGTGGGTTACGGCAGCATAGGCCGCAGCACGGCGCGGCTCGCCGTCGCGCTGGGCGCCCGGGTGCTGGTGCTGCGCCCTCACGGGCAGGCCGACAGCCATGCGACCGAGCCCGACCTGGACCGCTTTCTGGCGCAGCTCGACATCCTGAGCCTGCATTGCCCGCTGACCGAACGCACGCGCGGCCTGATAGGCCGGCGCGAGCTGTCGCTCATGCGGCGCGGCAGCCTGCTCATCAACACGGCGCGCGGCCCCGTCGTGGACGAAGCGGCGCTGCTGGAGGCCTTGCAATCCGGCCACCTGGAGGGTGCCGGGCTGGACACCTTCGATACCGAGCCCCTGCCGGCCGGCCACCCGCTGCTGGCGCTGGCCAATGTGCTGCTCACGCCGCATGTCGCGGGCGTCACCCGCAACGCGGCGGCGCAAGTGGCCAACATCACCGCGCGTAACATCGTGGACTACCTGGCCACCGGCACCTTGCCCRCCCACCATCTGGTGGCGGGCTGAGCCGGCCCGGCGACTTCCTCTTTCATGGACTCTCCTGGACCCAACACTTGCGCCATGCCCGCCAATAATCCCTTCAAAACCGCTCTCGCCGCCCGCCGGCCCCAAGTCGGCTTGTGGCTTTCCATGGCCGATCCCTATCTGGCCGAGGTCAGCGCCACGGCCGGCTTCGATTGGCTGCTGATCGACGGCGAGCATGCGCCCAACGATTTGCGCAGCACGCTGGCTTCGCTGCAGGCCGTGGCGCCCTATCGCGCGCAGCCCGTGGTGCGCGCGGTGGCCGGCGAAGTGCCGCTGATCAAGCAGTTGCTGGACATAGGCGCGCAAAACCTGCTGATCCCCATGGTCGACACGGCCGAACAGGCACAGGCCATGGTCAGCGCTACGCGCTATCCGCCGCTGGGTATTCGCGGGGTCGGCAGCGCCGTGGGGCGTGCTTCGCGCTGGAGCGCGCGCACCGACTACCTCGATACGGCCGACGGCGAGGTCTGCCTGCTGGTGCAGGCGGAAACCGTGACTGCCCTGGGCAACCTGGAAGCTATCTGCGCGGTGGAGGGGGTGGACGGCGTTTTCATCGGCCCCGCCGACCTGGCCGCTTCCATGGGCCACCGCGGCAAGCCCGGCCACCCGGAGGTGCAGGCCGCGATCGAGCAGGCCATGAAAACCATCATCGCTTCGGGGAAGGCGGCCGGCACGCTGACTTCCGACCCGGCGCTGGCCAGGCGTTACCTCGCCCTGGGCTGCACTTTTGTGGCCGTCGGCGTTGACGTCCTGGTCTATGCCAACGCCGCCAGGCGCCTGGCTGCAGACCTTGTGCCCTCCGGTGCCGCGCAGCCGGCAGCACCCGGCGCGGCCTACTGAGGCCGCCCCTTGGGTTCTGACGCCTAGATCTCGAAGCGGATTCCCTGCGCCAGCGGCAGGCTGGATCCGTAGTTGACAGTGTTGGTGGCACGGCGCATATAGGCTTTCCAGGAATCGGATCCCGATTCACGTCCGCCGCCGGTTTCTTTCTCGCCGCCGAAGGCGCCGCCGATCTCCGCGCCGCTGGTGCCGATGTTGACGTTGGCAATGCCGCAGTCCGAGCCGCGCGCCGAGGTGAAGATTTCGGCCTCGCGCAGGTCCTGCGTGAAGACGGCCGACGACAGGCCGTGCACCACGGCGTTGTTCATCGCGATGGCATCCTCGAAATTGTCATAGGGCACGACGTAGAGGATGGGCGCGAAGGTCTCGTGCAGCATGGGGCCGGCCTGTTCCTTCAATTCCACGATGGCGGGGCGCACATAGTGGGCCGAACCTTCGCCGGGCTGTTTGTCGCCGAAGTGCACGGTGGCGCCCAGCTTCTTGGCTTCGGTCAGTGCCGACTGCATGGCCTCAAACGCGCGGCCGTCGATCAGCGGACCGACCAGCGTGCCGTCTTTGAGTGGATTGCCGATGGGCAGGCGTTCAAACACAGAGACCAGGCGTTTGACCAGCTCAGGATAAATGGAGCGATGCACGATGAGGCGGCGCAGGCTGGTGCAGCGCTGGCCGGCGGTGCCGGCCGCCGCGAAGGCCGCGCCGCGCACCACGAGTTCCAGGTTCGCCGAAGGGCAGACGATGGCCGCGTTGTTGCCGCCCAGTTCCAGCAGCGAGCGCTTGAACAGGCCGGCGCAGGCGATGGCCACGTTCTTGCCCATGGCGGTGGAGCCGGTGGCGCTGACCAGCTTGACGTGCGGATGTTTCACCAGCGCCTCGCCGGTGGCGCGTTCGCCGATCAGCAGCTCGCTGAGGCCTTGCGTCGCCAGGCCCAGCTCTTTGGCCGTCTGCAGCAGCAGGCCGTTGAGCGCGATGGCCGACAGCGGCGTCTTTTCCGAAGGTTTCCAGGCCAGCGTGTTGCCGCAGACCAGCGCCAGCGCGGCATTCCAGGCGAACACCGCCATCGGGAAGTTGAAGGCCGAGATGATGCCGACCACGCCCACGGGGTGCCAGGTTTCCAGCAGCTTGTGGTCGGGGCGCTCGCTGGCGATTGTCAGGCCGTAAAGCTGGCGCGACAGGCCGACCGCGAATTCGCAGATGTCGATGACCTCCTGTACTTCGCCCAGGCCTTCCTGCAAAATTTTTCCGGTCTCCAGCGARATCAGCTGGCCCAGTTCGGCCTTGTGGCGGCGTACGGTTTCACCGAAGGCGCGCACCAGTTCACCGCGTTTGGGCGCGGGCACGTTGCGCCACTCAAGGAAACGCTGGTGCGCAGCGTTGAGCGCGCTGTCCACCTCGGCGGCGCTGTGCACGGCCACACGGGCCAACTGGCTGCCGTCGATGGGCGTGGCCACCGAGATGGCCGCGGTTGCCTTGCTGCCCAGCTCGGCGCTGAGGCCCAGGGCCTTGAAGAGGGATGAAACGTCGTTGGCGTGACTCATGATGAAGTCCTTTCGTGGGTGTCTTGAAATCCGTGTTGGGTGGCGAGTTGGCGCAGTCCGCGGCCCAGGCGTTCCGCGCCTTGCCGCAGTGCGTCCGGCGTGGGGTTGGCAAAACTCAGGCGCAGCCAGGGCTGAGCGCTGTTGCTGATGCTGAAGGCGGCGCCCGGCACCACCAGCACCTGGTGTTGAAGGCCGAAGTCCACCCAGGCCTGCGTGGGCAGCAAGGGCAGGGCGGCGCTGAGTTTTGCCCATATGAACATGCCGCCTTGCGGCTTGTCAAACTCAAGCAGGCCATCGCAGTGCGCGCGCAAGGCCTGGTCCAGCGCCCTGCCTTTGGCGGCATAGGCTGGGCGCAGATCCGCCAGGTGCGATGCCAGACGACCGGAAGCCAGCATGGCCGCCAGCGTCAATTGCTCCAGCGAACCGCTGTGCACGTCGGCCGCCTGCTTGGCCAGCACCACACCGCGCGCGATCTCGGCCGGCGCGAGCAGCACGCCCAGGCGCAGGGCCGGCGCGACCACCTTGGAGTAGCTGGTCATATACGCGACCTGTGCGGGCGAGCCGGCCTGCTGGTTCAATTGCGCAAGCGAAGGCGGCGGCGCTTCCTCAAACCAGAGTTCGCCATAGGGATCGTCTTCGATGAGGGTGACGTCGTACTGCGCGGCCAGTTCCAGCAGGCGCAGGCGCCGCGCCAGCGGCATCACGGCGCCGGTCGGGTTCGCGAAATTGGGCACGACGTAGAGCACGCGTGGGCGGTCGGCCTGCAGGATGGCTTCGAGCTTGTCGATGTCCATGCCTTGCGCATCGGTCGGCACTTCGACGAGGCGCGCGCCAGCGAAACGGAAGGCCTGCAGCGCCGCCGGGTAGTTGAAGGATTCCACCGCCACGCCTTCGCCGGGTTCAACCAGCACGCGCGCGAGCAAGTCGATGGCCTGCTGCGAACCGGTGGTGATCAACACGTCCGTCGCCTGCGCCGCCAGGCCGCGCTGTTGCAGCAGCGCCGCGCTGGCTTCGCGAAGCGCGGCCAGGCCTTCGGTGGCGCCGTACTGCAGGCTGCGGCCTTGCAGCTGGCCGGCCACTTCCAGCAGAGATTCGCGCAGCCAGTCGGCCGGCAGCAGCGCCGGGTCGGGGTGGCCGCCGGCCAATGACACCATGCCTTCGCGGCCGGCCAGTGCCAGCATGGCGCGTATCGGCGAGCCGCTGGCCTGCGCGTACAGCGGGCGCAGTGCCCCGCGCGCGTCTGTCATGCGCGGGCGGCCGTCATGCCGAAAATGCCAGTGGCATTGCCGGCGTCAAAGGCCAGGTCCAGGCGCGGCTGCACCGGGTCGTTGGCCGCGCCGGCGTTTTGCAGTTCGTCGCGTGTGATGAATTCGTAGAACGAGCCGGGCACTTCACGCGAGACGCGGCCTTCGGTGGTGATGAAGTCGCGCAGCACGCCGGCGGCGCGAAAAGCGGTTTGCCGCACGCGGCCGCTCGCCGAGACCTCGACCTTGTCCTTGATGGGCCGGCCCAGCGCGCGCTGGCGTTCAGCCACCGCATCGACATCGTCCACGCGGTCGGTCGCGTGGTTGAAGGCATTGCCTTCGGTGGAAATCCAGGCCATCTCTGCCGATTCGGCCAGCAGCAATTCGTAGTCGTCTATCGCGAACACGCCGTGCTGGCGGTCAAAGCACTGCAGCAGTTGCGGCAGCAGGCGCAGCGCTTGCGCCAGCGGCAGCACGCCGTCGCGCGTGAGCTGCTCCAGGTCGGCGACGTCCTGCGGGCCCAGCGGGTCGCGCGAGCTGGCCAGCACGCGCGTGACGGCGGACTGGAAGGGCGCGGAGAACTGCTCGGGGTGCAGCTCGGAGACAAAAAACTGCGCGATCTCTTCGGGGAAATCGCGGTGGCTGTAAGCCCGGCCTGTCATCTTGAGGCGCGGCAGCGGGTAGGTGCCCTGCAATTCAAAACCCAGCGGGCGCAGCACACGCGTGAAGGCTGCCTCGCCGGCCGGCAGCGCGCCGCTGGGCCAGCGCACGGTGCGCAGCGCGCCGTGGTCGAACACCACCTTGCGCTGCTGGCCCACCACGTCGCTCGCGATGTAGTCCTGCCCGGCCGGCACGCGCTGCACCAGGCCGTGGAACAGCGCCATATTGAGCGCCTGGGCCAGTTCCGCGCGACTCACGGTGCCGGAAGCGGCTTGCTGCAGGCCGGGATGAACGTACATCTGCTCATGGATTGTTTTGACGGCCTCAGGCGGAAGGCAGGTGGCGAGCAGCTTCTGGAGATGGGTCATTTCAGGGGTATTTATGCTGAAGAAGGCCGGATTTTCGGTAATTTCGGCAGCATGCACAAAGGATCAATTTCGATGGATGCATGAGCTATATTCATGCGATGCGCCGGAAAATCCCCTCCACCCAGGCCTTGCTGGCTTTTGAAGCGGCCGCCCATCGCGGCAGCTTCACCTTGGCGGCGCAAGACCTGTCGGTGAGCCAGAGCGCGGTCAGCCACCAGATCCTGGGGCTGGAGCAGGAGCTGGACGTGAGCCTGTTTCGCCGCCTGCCGCGCCAACTGGAGCTGACCGACGCGGGCCGCTCGCTGCTGGCGCGCGTCAGCCCGGCGCTGGACTCGCTGGAGGCCGCGATGCTGGACCTGGTCTCGTCCAAAGGTGAGGGCGGCACGCTGGAGCTCGGCGTGGTGCCGACGTTTGCGACCAAATGGCTGATCCCGCGCATGCCGTCTTTCCTGAAGGCGCATCCGCATGTGACCTTGAACCTGGCGACGCGCCTGCAGCCTTTTGATTTTTCGCTGACGGGACTGGACGCCGCCATCCATTACGGCCGGCCCGACTGGCCGGGCACCGAGTCCGAATACCTGATGGGCGAAGACAGCGTGGTGGTGTGTAGCCCGGCCCTCATCAAGAAACGCCAACTCCGCAAGCCGGCCGACGTGCTGAACTTCACCTTGATCCACCAGAGCACACGCCCGCACGCCTGGCGCGACTGGTTCCAGCTGGCCGGCATGGACGAGACGCAAAGCGCCGGCACCGGCCCCAAGTACGAGCTGTTTTCCATGATCGCGCAAGCGGTGAAGGCTGGCCTGGGGCTGGCCGTGTTGCCGCGCTTCCTGGTGGCCGACGACATTGCCGACGGCACGCTGGCCGTGCCCTTTGATCTCTCRCTGAGTTCGGACTTCGCCTACTACCTGGTCTGGCCCTCACAGAAAACCAGTTGGCGGCCCTTGGTGCAGTTACGAGAATGGCTGCGTGAGCAATCGGCTTCGTTGAAGTGAACGAACGGCGAGCAGGTCGCCGCGTGCCTGAGCCGGTCTTTAATCGGCTTTCTTTCCCGATGTCCATAACTGCACGAGGCCGAGCATCAGCAGCAGCGTCCCCAGGGCCATCCAGATGCCGACAAGTCCACGCGGCCCCATCACCTCGAAAGCCCAGGTTTGTGTCCAGGCCCATTTACCCATAAAGGGCGGAATGGAAGGTGTGAGCCATTCCGCCCAGGCCAGGCAAAACGAGATCGCCGCAAGCCCCAGCTTGAAGACAGCCCGTTCTTTGACTGAAAGGATCGCACGTTGCTTCTTGGCGAGTTCGTTGTCGTTATCCATGAGGTCTGTCCATTCTTGGTGGAGTGGAGAAGGATTGYAACTTCAAGAGTGTCTCAGGCCTTGTCGGCCGGCGCCAGACTTTGAGCCGGCCTTCGCAATGTGCTGTCAAAAGGATTGATCTGCGCGCCTATGGCGGCGGCTTCGCGCTTGAGCAATTCCACCACCGTGGGCAGGCGGTCCGGACTCAGGCGTGAGGAAATCGTGCCGACGCTGAGGGCGGCGACGGCGCGGCCCTCGCGGTCCAGCACCGGCACGCCGACACCGGCCATGCCGTCCAGCAGATTGGTGTTGCGCCCGGCGTAGCCGAGTTCACGCACGCGTTCGATCTCGGTGCGCAGGTAGACCTCGTCATAGACGCCGAACTCGCGCACGCGGGGCAGGTTGTAGCGGATCACTTCCTCGCGCTCGGTCTCGGGCAGGAAGGCCAGGATCGCCAGGCTGCCCTGGCCCATGCCCAGTGCCACGCGCCCGCCGATGTCGCCGGTGAAGGAACGTATCGGGAAGGGCCCCTCGCTGCGGTCCAGGCAGACCGCGTCAAAGCCGCTGCGCACCAGCAAAAAGATGGTGTCGCCGAGGCTGGCGCACAGGCGCAGCATGGACGGCCGGCACAGGCCGCGCAGGTCCATGGAGTTGCCGGCCTGGGCCGCCAGCGCGAAAAATTCGATGCTCAGCCGGTACAGCTTTGAGGCCGGGTCCTGCTCCACCACGCGCTCGGCCACCAGGCTTTGCAGGATGCGGTGGGTGGTCGCCTGGGTCAGGCCCGTGGCCTTGGCGACGTGGGTGATGCGCCCGCCCTTGGCCTGGGTCGCGGTCAGTGCCCGGATGATGGAAAAGGCGCGCTGCACGCTGCTGGAGCTATTGTCTTCGTCTTTCACGGCCTCTCCTTTGGCGGAATTAGTGTTGCCTTAAGTGTATATAAATTCCATTAAGCGGAATAAATCAAATAAACATATCTCTATACGGAATAACCTATTGACGATTTTTTATGACATGCCCTAGCATGAATGTCATCAAGGTGTCATCGCAAAGCATGTTGCGGCGCTGGCCACCCCCTTGTTGCAGAGGTGCTTCCCATGTCCTTTTTGACCCTGGCGAACGTGAACAAGTCCTATGGCGCGACCCGCGCCGTGGCCGACATGAACCTGTCGGTGGACAAGGGCGAATTTGTCTCGCTGCTGGGCCCCTCGGGCTGCGGCAAGACCACCACCCTGCAGATGATCGCGGGCTTTTGTGAGGTGACGTCGGGGCAGGTCACGCTGGACGGCCGCGACATCACGCATGCCAAACCCAATTCGCGCGGCCTGGGCATTGTGTTCCAGAGTTATGCGCTGTTCCCGCACATGAGCGTTTACGACAACGTGAGCTTCGGCCTGGAGATGCGGCGCGTCGACAAGCAGGAGCGCGCCGAACGCGTGAAGGCCGCGCTCGCACTGGTGCACCTGGAGGCGCACGCCGGCCGTTACCCACGCGAGCTTTCGGGCGGACAGCGCCAGCGCGTGGCCCTGGCCCGCGCACTCGTCATCGAGCCGCCCGTGCTGCTACTGGACGAGCCGCTGTCCAACCTGGACGCCAAGCTGCGCGAGGAAATGCAGTTCGAGCTGCGGCAGATCCAGCGCAAGGTCGGCACCACCACGGTGATGGTCACGCACGATCAGACAGAGGCCATGTCCATCAGCGACCGCGTGGTCGTCATGGAGGCCGGCCGCGTGACACAGATCGACCAGCCGCACCGGCTCTACGAACATCCGCAGACCCGCTTCATTTCAAGTTTTGTCGGCAAGGCCAATCTGCTGGAAGGCCGTGTGACGGCCGCTGGCCCCTGGGCCACGGTGAAGGTCGGCGGCAATGTGCCGCTGGAGGTCGAGGCGCCCGGCGTGTCCGAAGGCGACGCCGTGGTGCTGAGCCTGCGCCCCGAAAAAATCCGCCTGGTGCCCGAAGCCCAGGGCCGCATAGGCGGCACGGTGAATGAGCGCTTTTTCCTGGGCAGCCAGTGGCTGTACCAGGTGTCCACCGCCGCCGGCCTGCTTGCGGTGGTCTCCCCCAATGACGGCAGCGCGCCGGCCGAAGAGGGCGCCAACGTGGGCCTGGACTGGACCGCGCAGCAGGTGCGCCTGCTACCCGGCACGTTAGGAGCGCCGGCATGAGCAGCGCCGCCCTGGTGCAGGCAACTGCGCCGGCCCGGGCCAGCGCCTCGCGTGCACCCTGGCTGCTGTCGGCGCCGGTCTTCACGCTGTTCGCCTGCCTGCTGCTGGTGCCGCTGGCGCTCACCGCCGTGCTGTCCTTCCAGGTCTTCGACCACGCCACCGGCGTCAAGAACAGCTTCACGCTGGCGCACTACGCCGCCGTGCTGACGGACGATTACTACCACGGCATCTTCTGGCGCACGCTGTGGATTTCGGCGCTGACCACGCTGATCTGCGTGCTCGTGGGCGCGCCCGAAGCCTATGTGCTGAGCCGCATGCGCAGCCCCTGGCGCTCGATTTTGCTGCTGGTGGTGCTGGCGCCGCTGCTGGTCTCGGTGGTGGTGCGCGCTTTCGGCTGGAGCATGCTGCTGGGCCCCGAAGGCGTGGTCAACCAGGTGATGCGCGCTGTCGGCCTGCCGTCCATGCGCATCCTCTACACCGAGGCGGCCGTGGTCATCGCGCTGGTGCACGTGATGTTGCCTTTTATGGTGATCCCGGTGTGGACCTCGCTGCAAAAGCTGGACCCGGGCGTGGAAGACGCGGCGCTGTCGTTGCAGGCCTCGCACTTCACCACCTTGCGCCGCATCATCTTTCCGCAGGTGCTGCCGGGCATTTTGTCGGGCAGCCTGATCGTCTTCGGCCTGAGCGCCAGCGCCTTCGCGATCCCGGGCCTGCTGGGCGGGCGCCGCCTGAAGATGGTGGCCACCGTGGTCTATGACGAATACCTGCACGAACTCAACTGGCCGCTGGGCGCGGCCATCGCGCTGACTTTGCTGCTGGCCAACCTGGCCATCATGCTGAGCTACAACCGCGTGCTGGAGCGCTCCTACAAAAAGTCCTTGGGGTAATTCCATGCCTACTTCAGTCCGATACGTCGTTGCCCCGCCTTGCCGTGCTGTAGCACTGTCTGCGGCGGTGCGCCTAGTCTCGAACTGAATTAGACATGGAATAGAAAGTCAAACATGTCCAAAAACGGTCCCCTCGCGCTGCTCTTCAATGCGCTGGTCATCACCTTCATGCTGGCGCCGCTGGTCATCGTCTGCGTCGTGGCGTTCACGCCCGGCAACACGCTGGCCATCCCGACCACGGAGTTTTCGCTGCGCTGGTTCCGCGCGGTGTTCGCGCATTCGGACTTTGTGCAGTCCTTCAAGAACAGCCTCTGGCTGGCTGCGATTTCGGCCACGCTGGCGACGGTGCTGGCCGTCCCGGCCGGACTGGCGATCGCGCGCCACAGCTTTCCGGGCCGCGATTTCCTCAACGGCCTGTTCCTGTCGCCGCTGATCATTCCGCACCTGGTGCTGGGTGTCGCGCTGCTGCGTACCTTCTCCCTGATAGGCGCGACCGGCAGCTTCTTCTGGCTGGCGCTGGCGCACGTGGTCATTATCACGCCCTATGTGTTGCGCCTGGTGCTGGCGTCGGTGGAGGGCAGCGACCGCAGCGCCGAACAGGCGGCCCTGTCGCTGGGTGCGAGCCAGGCAACCGTGTTCACCCGTGTCACGCTGCCCATGATTTTGCCCGGCGTCACCGGCGGCTGGCTACTGGCCTTCATCAACAGCTTTGACGAAGTGACCATGTCCATCTTCGTCACCGCGCCCTCGACCGTGACCTTGCCGGTGCGCATGTATATGTATGCGACCGAGTCCATAGACCCGCTGATGGCCGCTGTCTCGGCGCTCATGGTGGCGCTCACGGCGGTGGCCATGCTGGTGCTGGACCGCATCTACGGCCTTGACAAGATTCTCGTGGGACACAAATGAAGCCATCCGCCGCCCCCCCCGGCCTTGCCGAACCACGCGGGCCCTTGCTCCAGCGCCTGGCCGAAGGCGGCCGCAAGCCCGTGGGTTTTGTGCTCAATGGGCAGCCGCTGACGGCGCTGGCCGGCGACACCGTGCTGACGGCGGTGCTCACGCACAGCGCGCGCCTGCGCTTCAGCGAATTCAGCGGCGAACCGCGCGCCGGCTTCTGCCTGATGGGCGCCTGCCAGGACTGCTGGGTTGCCACCGAATCGGGCAAGCGCTTGCGCGCCTGCGGCACCTTTATCGAAGAAGGCATGCGGCTGGTGACCGGCGCGGAGGGCCTGACATGAACGTGCAGCCCGTGATTGTGGGGGCCGGCCCGGCCGGCGTACGCGCCGCCCAGGCGCTGGTGACGCACGGCCTGCGTCCGGTGGTGGTGGACGAGGCGCCGCGCTGGGGCGGGCAGATCTACCGCCAGCCGCCCGTGGGTTTCACGCGGGCGAAAGAGGCGCTCTATGGTTTTGAAGCCGGACGTGCCGATGCGCTGCACGGCGCCATGGCCGGCATCCTGGACAAAGTCGATTACCGGCCCGACACCCTGGTCTGGAGCGCCGAAGGCAGCAAGCTCGATCTGCTCCACCACGGGGCCATGAGCACTTTGCCCTACAGCCACCTCATCGTCGCCACCGGCGCGACGGACCGCGTGCTGCCGTTTCCGGGCTGGACCTTGCCCGGCGTCTACACACTGGGCGCCGCGCAGGTGGCACTCAAATTCCAGGGCTGCGCGATAGGCTCGCGTGTGGTGTTTGCCGGCACCGGGCCGCTGCTGTATTTGATCGCCTACCAGTATGCGAAGGCGGGCGCCAACGTTGTGGCAGTGCTCGACACGGCAGGCTTCGCGGGCAAAGCCGCCGCCGTTCCTGCCATGCTGCGCCAGCCGGCGCTGCTGGCCAAGGGCCTGTATTACCTGGGCTGGCTGCGCGCGCATGGGGTCGCGGTGCACCAGGGCGTGGAGCTGGTCCGCGCTGAAGGCGGCGAGCGTGTGCAGGCCATGCATTGGCGCAAGGCCGGCCGCGAACACCAGATTGCTTGCGACGGCGTGGGCTTTGGCTACGCGCTGCGTTCCGAGACGCAGCTGGCCGACCTGCTGGGTTGCCGCTTTTCTTATGACGGCCTGCAGCGCGGCGCGCTGCCCGAGCGCGACGCCGTGGGGCGCTCCAGCGTGGCCGGTGTCTACCTGGCCGGCGACGGCGCCGGCATCATGGGCGCGGACGCCGCCGAGTCGGACGCCGCCGAGT
>NZ_JBFUBY010000057.1:0-17313 GCF_056405515.1 Polaromonas sp. P1_G2 | reverse complement strand
GGCGCGCGACAGGCTGGCCAATATGCTGATGAGGGAGGTTTTTCCGGCGCCGTTGGGGCCCAGCAAGCCAAAAAATTCGCCCTGCCGGATATCGAAACTGACGTCGTCAAGCGCCTTGACGACGGGACCCGTCTGATTTCGCGCGGAGGAGTAGGTTTTGGAGACGGACTGGAATGAGATCGCTGGCATGAGCCCGCCATTTTAAGGGCGGATGCTGTTTTTCAACCGGGCGCGCCGTGCAATGCCCTTGGCGGGATCGCCTTGAGGGCCAATGGCGGCTGGTTGCGAGTGAAGCGTCAGGCCTGGGCGGCCGGAATCAGTTCGGCAACGCCATAAAGGCCCGCCAACTGGCGCAGGCGGGGCGGCAGGCCCGCTACCGAAAAGTCCTTGCCGGCGGCCAGCGCTTCGCGCCGGCACTCCAGCAGCACGGCCAGCGCGGAGGAATCAAATTCCTTGAGTGCGCCGGCGTCCGCCACCACCCCGGCCGGCTGGGATAGCACAGCCTGCTTCAGGCCGCGGGCAAAACCTGCGGCCTCGGCATGCGTGAGGATGGGGGGAAGCGTCAGCACCGGCAGCGCGTCCGCTCAGGACTTCTTGGCGCTTGCGCCGCTGTTGGACTGGTTGCGCTGCACCAGCGAGGCGATCAGGCCGTCCACGCCCTTGGTGCTGATTTCCTGGGCGAACTGGGTGCGGTAGGTTTCCACCAGCCACACGCCGAGCACGTTCAGGTCATAGATCTTCCAGCCCGTGGGGGTTTTTTCCATGCGGTAGTCGAGCTGGACGGGGTCACCACGGCCCAGCACTTCGGTGCGCACCACCACTTCGGTGTCGGCAGCCTCCGCGCGCAGCGGCTTGACGCTGACGCTCTGGTCGCTGACCTGTGCCAAGGCGCCGGAATAGGTGCGGATCAACAGGATCTTGAACTCGTCCTGCAGCTTCTTTTGCTGCTCGGGCGTGGCCTGGCGCCAGTTGCGGCCCACAGCCGCCGCCGTCATGCGCGTGAAGTTCACGTTGGGCATGATCTTGCTGTCAACCAGGGACAGCACTTTGGTCAGGTCGCCGGCTTTCACGGCTTTATCGGTCTTGATGTTGTCCAGCACTTCAGCCGACACCCGTTTGATCAAGGCGTCAGGGGCCTCGACCTGTTGGGCGCGGACAAAGGGCGCGGCGCCCAGCAGGGCCAGGCTAAGGGTGGCGGTTAACAAATGGCCAAGAGTTCTGCGTTTCATGGTGTTCCTTCGGTGTCGAAACCCGGTATCAGCTTCATGGCATCGGGTTGATGCATGACACGCTGAAAGCCGGTGTTTCGAAGGTATTTTGCGGGATTGTGTTCGGACTGGGGATGAAGTTATTCGGCAGTCTTGTAAATATTGGCGCTACCAGGCCTTCTCAAGGCCTGGTTTTGGCCCTGTTCAAGCTTGTTTCACCTGCTTACTTGGCTGCCGGCGCCGGCGCAGGCGCGGGCGTGGCCTGCGCGCCTTCAGGCAGGTCAAAGCGTTCTTCCTTTTCCACCGTCCCATTGCCGATCAGGCTGTTGCGGCGCTGCTGGTAGATATCGCGGGTAAAACTGTATTTGTCCAGCGCTGCCTGGTCCAGCACGTCACTGGCGCCCAGCAGGTTGGCGCGGACGTTGACCACGCGCAGCGTCGTCAGGGTATTGCGGACACGGACATTGCTGGCCTGGGTGACCGCGTCCATCTGGGAGTCCACCAGCAGGCCGGCGGTATCGCGAACCGAGGAGGAGCCCAGCACGGGCAGTACCAGGTAAGGACCCGATCCCACGCCCCAGACGCCCAGGGTCTGGCCGAAATCTTCCGAGTGTTTCGGAATCTTCATTTCACTGGCCACGTCAAATATGCCGCCCAGGCCCCAGAGGGTGTTGGTGGTGACGCGGAACAGGCTGTCGGCGGCCGCTTCGCCCTTGCCCTGCAGCAGGTTGTTGACCATGGACCAGACATCGGAAATGTTGCCGAAGAAGCTGGTGACACCAGTGCGCACGGGCTGGGGCGTGACGTCGCGGTAGGCGGTGGCCACGGGCTTGAGGACGGTGCGGTCCAGGCCTTCGTTGAAGCCGAACATGGCCCGGTTGAAGGGCTCCAGCGGATCGGACGGATTGGCGCCGGGGCCGGTTGCGCATCCCTGAAGCAGCGCTACTGCGAGAACAGCGCCGGCCCACCCTGTTGATTTTTTCATTGTGTTGTTGAATGTCATTTTTTTTCTGTCGTCGCTGGTGGCGGCGCAGACCCTGATCCGGAACTGCTATCCGCCGCTTTACTGTATAAAAACTGGCTGATCAGATTCTCAAGTACTACGGCAGATTGCGTGTTTTTGATCACGTCTCCCGCCGCGAAATTTTTCTCGTCCCCGCCGGCCTCCACGCCGATGTACTGCTCGCCGAGCAGGCCGCTGGTCAAAATCTTGAGTGAGCTGTCCTTGGGAAACACATAACGGCTCTCCATCGCCAGGCTGACACTCGCCTGGTAGGACTTGTCGTCGAAAGTGATATTTTCAACCCGTCCGACCACCACGCCCGCACTTTTAACCGCGGCGCGCGGCTTCAGGCCGCCAATATTGTCGAATTTCGCCGTGATCTTGTAAGAAGTGTCGAAATTCAGTGAGAGAAGGTTGGCGGATTTGAGCGCCAGGAACAGGATGGCGGCGCCCCCAATCAGGACAAACAGGCCAACCCAGAGATCATTTTTGGAGCGTTGCATGGTTCTTCTTTCAGTGGCCCCGAAGGGCAGCCCTGCACCGACCATTCAAGGCGAACACTGGAACGGTGGATTTTCTCATGGGCGGATTAAAAATGTTTTAGGGTGGTTGAAAGGCCGGATCAGAGGCTGAACATCGACGCGGTGAGCAGGAAATCCAGCCCCAGCACGGCCAGCGAAGCCACCACCACAGTGCGCGTGGTGGCGCGCGAAACGCCTTCTGGCGTGGGCTGGGCCCCAAATCCCTGGTGCAGGGCGACAAAGGTGACGGTCACGCCGAACACAAAACTCTTGATGATGCCGTTGCCCACGTCGCGCCAGACGTCCACGCCGGACTGCATCTGGCTCCAGAAGGAGCCGGCGTCTATACCGATCATGACCACGCCGACCAGCCAGCCGCCAATGATGCCCACGGCGCTGAACACTGCCGCCAGCAACGGCATGGCGATGACGCCGCCCCAGAAGCGCGGCGCCAGGATGCGGCGTATCGGGTCGACCGCCATCATTTCCATGGCCGACAGTTGCTCGCCGGCCTTCATCAGGCCGATTTCAGCGGTCAGGGCCGTGCCGGCGCGGCCGGCGAACAGTAGCGCGGTGACCACCGGCCCGAGTTCGCGCACCAGGCTGAGCGCCACCAGCAGGCCCAGCGCCTCGGCCGAACCGTAGCGCTGCAGCGTGTAGTAGCCCTGCAGGCCCAGTACAAAACCGACAAACAGGCCGGACACCGCGATGATGGCCAGTGAATAGTTGCCCAAAAAGAAGATCTGGTCGCGCACCAGACCAAAGCGGGCCAGCGCCGGCCCGGTCAGGGCCACCAGCCGCGACATCAGCCGAGCGGCATAACCCAGGTCGACCAGTTGCCTGCGCACCGCAAAACCGAGGCCGGACACCAGGCCGACGGGACTGTAGCGGCTCATGCGCGCTCCTTTTTGACTGCTTCCGCGTTGCCGAAGTCGGCCTCCACGCCCGGCCCCGGGTAATGGAATTTCACGGGGCCCTCGCTCTCGGCATTGACGAACTGGTGCACCAGCGGGTCCGTGGAATGCCTGACCTCGTCGGGCGTTCCCTGCGCCGCGATGCCGCCGTTGGCCAGGATGATGACCTTGTCGGCGATACGGAAGGTTTCTTCCAGGTCGTGCGAGACGATGATGCTGGTGATGCCCAGGGTGTCGTTGAGTTGGCGTATGAGCTGTGCGGCGGTGCCCAGCGAGATCGGGTCCAGCCCCGAGAAAGGCTCGTCATACATGATGAGTTCGGGGTCCAGCACGATGGCGCGCGCCAGCGCCACGCGCCTGGCCATGCCGCCGGAGATTTCGCTGGGCATCAGGTCGCGCGCGCCGCGCAGGCCCACGGCGTTGAGCTTCATCAGCACGATGTCGCGGATCAGGCGCTCGCCCAGCGCGGTGTGCTCGCGCAGCGGGAAGGCCACGTTGTCGAACACGCTCAAATCGGTGAACAGCGCGCCGAACTGGAACAGCATGCCCATGCGCCGGCGGGCGAGGTAGAGTTCTTCCTGTACCAGCTGGCCGACGTCCTTGCCGTCAAACAGCACGGCGCCGCCGGTGGCCTTTTGCTGGCCGCCTATGAGCCGCAGCACGGTGGTCTTGCCGCCGCCCGATGCCCCCATCAGCGCGGTGACCTTGCCCCGCGGCACGGACAGGGTGACTTTATCGAGGATGACACGATCGCCAGCCGAACCCGGGTAGGAGAAGGTCACATCCTTGAATTCAACCAGTGATGAAGCGGAGATGTCGGCCATGGGGCAAAAGGAAAGCCGACGAAGGCGCCGGCGGATGCTAAGGGAATGCCCTAATGATACGGGGTTTGGCCCGACCCATCCCGGGAAGTAATACCCGCCGGTAATACCGTGGGGTCTCCGCCCTGCTCACCTTGCGGTGCAGGCCATCGCGCATCCAGGCAAACGCCTGGATTCCCTTAACCGCCGGATATTGCGTTCAACAGGGCGTTTAGCGAGGCAAGTCGCTATAACCCATCAGGAACTCATCAACAGCGCGCGCAGCCTGGCGGCCTTCGCGAATCGCCCACACCACCAGGCTCTGGCCACGGCGGATATCGCCGGCGGCGAACACCTTGGGCACATTGGTGGCATAACCGCCGGTGAAGTCGGTGCTCGCCTTGGCGTTGCCGCGGTTGTCTTTTTCAATGCCGAAGGCCTCCAGCACGGAAGCCACCGGCGAGACAAAGCCCATGGCCAGCAGCACCAGGTCGGCTTTCAGGGTCTGCTCGGAGCCGGGCACTTCGACCATCTTGCCGTCTTTCCACTCGACGCGAACGGTCTTCAGGCCGGTAACTTTGCCCTTTTCGCCCATCAGTTCCTTGGTGGAGATCGCGAATTCGCGCTCGCAGCCCTCTTCGTGCGACGAGGAGGTGCGCAGTTTGATCGGCCAGTAAGGCCAGGTCATGGGGCGGTTTTCTTCTTCGGGCGGCTGGGGCATCAACTCAAACTGGGTGACGCTGACGGCGCCGTGGCGGTTGCTGGTGCCCACGCAGTCGGAGCCGGTGTCGCCGCCGCCGATCACGATGACGTGCTTGCCGGAGGCAGACAGCTGGCCCTTGACCTTGTCGCCGGCGTTGACCTTGTTCTGCTGGGGCAGGAACTCCATGGCGAAGTGCACGCCGTCCAGGTCGCGGCCAGGCACGGGAAGGTCGCGCGATTGCTCGGCGCCGCCGGTCAGGATCACGGCGTCAAAGTCCTTTTGCAGCTGCTCGGGGCTGATGCTTTCCTTGGCCCAGTTGGTGACTTTGGAGTCCTTGCCCAACGGGTCTTTGGRGCTGCCAACCATCACACCGGTGCGGAAGTTCACGCCTTCGGCCTTCATCTGCTCAACGCGGCGGTCGATGTGGACTTTTTCCATCTTGAAGTCGGGGATGCCGTAGCGCAGCAGGCCGCCGATGCGGTCGTTCTTTTCGAACAGGGTCACCTCGTGGCCGGCGCGCGCCAGCTGCTGGGCCGCGGCCATGCCGGCGGGGCCGGAGCCGACGACGGCGACTTTCTTGCCGGTCTTGTGTTTGGGCATCACCGGCTTGACCCAGCCTTCGGACCAGGCGCGGTCGATGATGGCATGCTCGATGGACTTGATGCCGACGGCGTCGTCGTTCACGTTCAGCGTGCAGGCGGCCTCGCAGGGCGCCGGGCAGATGCGGCCGGTGAATTCAGGGAAGTTGTTGGTGCTGTGCAGCGTGTCGATGGCATTTTTCCAGTCGGCGCGGAACACCATGTCATTGAAGTCGGGAATGATGTTGTTGACCGGGCAGCCGTTGTTGCAAAAAGGCGTGCCGCAGTCCATGCAGCGCGCGGCCTGCTTGTTGGCCTGCGCGTCGTCCAGCCCGATGACGAATTCGCGGTAGTTCTTCAGGCGCTCCGGCACGGGCTTGTAGCCCTCCTCGACGCGCTCGTATTCCATGAAGCCGGTGATTTTTCCCATGATGAGGTCCTGTGCAATTCTTCTTTAAGCTTTTCCGGCTGCCGGCCCATGCATCATGGGCGCGGGCAGTTTCGGTTCAATGCAAGCGTGGAGGCCGGCGGCCTACTTGGCGGCCACCGCCTCCTGGTTGGTGGCGACCTGGGCCCGGGTGGTCTCCGTCGCGGCTTCCAGGCGGCGCTCCTTGCGCTCGATCAGGGCCCGCTTGTACTCGTTCGGGAAGACCTTGACGAACTTCAGGCGCGACTCGCTCCAGTTGTCCAGCAGTTCGCGCGCGCGCTTGCTGCCGGTCCAGCGGTTGTGGTCCTGCAGCAGGCGCTTGAGCAGCTCCTCATCGCTTTCGCCCGCGTGCCAGTCGGCCTTGTCATGGGTGTGCTGCTCGGCCGTGGTGACGATGCGGTCCATGGAGACCATGGAGGTGTTGCAGCGCGTGGCGAACAGGCCGTCCTCGTCGTACACATAGGCCACGCCGCCGCTCATGCCGGCGGCGAAGTTGCGGCCGGTTTTGCCCAGCACCGCGACGGTGCCACCCGTCATGTATTCGCAGCCGTGGTCGCCGGTGCCTTCAACCACCGCCGTGGCGCCCGAGAGCCGCACGGCAAAACGCTCGCCGGCCACGCCGCTGAAGAAGGCCTCGCCGGTGGTCGCGCCGTAAAGCACGGTGTTGCCGACGATGGTGTTCTTCACCGCGTCGCCGCGGAAGTCGATGCTGGGGCGCACCACGATGCGGCCGCCGGACAGGCCCTTGCCGGTGTAATCGTTAGCGTCGCCTATCAGGTACATGGTGATGCCCTTGGCCAGGAAGGCGCCGAAGGACTGGCCGCCCGTGCCTTCGAGCTGGATGCGCAGGGTGTCGTCGGGCAGGCCCTGCGGATGGTGGCGCGTCAGTTCGCCCGACAGCATGGCGCCGACGGTGCGGTTGACGTTGCGCGCCACTTCGATGAACTGGACTTTTTCGCCCTTTTCAATCGCGGCTTTCGATTTTTCGATCAGGCGCACATCCAGCGCCTTGCCGAGCGCATGGTCCTGCTCCATGACATGCAGGCGCGGCACATCGGCCGGCACGTTGGGCTGGTAGAACAGGCGGCTGAAATCCAGGCCGCTGGCCTTCCAGTGCTCGATGCCTTTTTGCGTATCGAGCAGGTCGGCGCGGCCGATCAGGTCGTCGAACTTGCGCACGCCGAGCTGTGCCATGAGCTGGCGCGCCTCTTCGGCGACGAAGAAGAAGTAGTTGACGACGTGCTCGGGCTTGCCGCTGAACTTCTGGCGCAGCACCGGGTCCTGCGTCGCCACGCCGACGGGGCAGGTGTTGAGGTGGCACTTGCGCATCATGATGCAGCCTTCGACCACCAGCGGCGCGGTGGCGAAGCCGAATTCGTCGGCGCCCAGCAGCGCGCCAATGATGACGTCGCGGCCGGTTTTCATCTGTCCGTCGGCCTGCACGCGGATACGTCCGCGCAGGCGGTTGAGCACCAGGGTCTGCTGGGTTTCGGCCAGGCCGATTTCCCAGGGCGAGCCGGCATGCTTGATGGACGACCAGGGCGAGGCGCCCGTGCCGCCGTCATGGCCGGCGATCACCACGTGGTCGGACTTGGCCTTGGCCACACCCGCCGCGATGGTGCCGACACCGACTTCGCTGACCAGCTTGACGCTGATGCTGGCGCGCGGGTTGACGTTCTTCAGGTCGTGGATCAGCTGGGCCAGRTCCTCGATCGAATAAATGTCGTGGTGCGGCGGCGGCGAAATCAGGCCCACGCCGGGAACCGAGTAGCGCAAGGCGCCGATATATTCGCTGACCTTGCCGCCGGGCAACTGGCCGCCCTCACCGGGCTTGGCGCCCTGGGCCATCTTGATCTGGATCTGGTCGGCCGACACCAGGTATTCGGCCGTGACGCCGAAGCGTCCCGACGCGACCTGCTTGATGCGCGAGCGCAGCGAGTCGCCGTCCTGCAGCGGCAGGTCGACCTCGACCTGTTTCGGGCCGATCACGCTTTTGAGCGTTTCACCCTTCTTGATCGGGATGCCCTTGAGCTCCTGGCGGTAACGGTTCGGGTCTTCTCCGCCCTCGCCCGTGTTGCTCTTGCCGCCGATGCGGTTCATGGCCACGGCCAGCGTGGCATGGGCCTCGGTGCTGATGGAGCCCAGCGACATGGCACCGGTGGCGAAGCGCTTGACGATGTCCTTCGCCGGCTCGACCTCATCGATCGGGATGGCCTTGGAGGGGTCGATCTTGAACTCGAACAGGCCGCGCAAGGTCATGTGGCGGCGATTCTGGTCGTTGATCAGCTGGGCGTATTCCTTGTAGGTGTTCCAGTTGTTGGAGCGCGTGGAATGCTGCAGCTTGGCGATCGCGTCGGGCGTCCACATGTGGTCTTCGCCGCGCACGCGCCAGGCGTATTCGCCGCCGGCGTCCAGCATGTTGGCCAGCACCGGGTCGTCGCTGAAGGCCGCGCGGTGCATGCGCAGCGCTTCCTCGGCGATCTCGAACACGCCCATGCCTTCGACCTGGCTGGCGGTGCCGGTGAAGAACTTGGCCACGGCGTCGCGGTTCAGGCCGATGGCCTCAAACAGTTGCGCGCCGCAGTAGCTCATATAAGTAGACACGCCCATCTTGGACATGATCTTGGACAGGCCCTTGCCGATGGCCTTGGTGTAGTTGTAGACGGCTTTCTCGGTGCTGAGATCACCCGGCAGGCCCTTGGACAGCTCGCCCAGGGTTTCCATGGCGAGGTAAGGGTGCACGGCTTCGGCGCCGTAACCGGCCAACACCGCGAAGTGGTGCACTTCGCGGGCCGAACCGGTTTCGACCACCAGTCCGGCCGTGGTGCGCAGGCCTTCCTTGACCAGGTGCTGGTGGATGGCCGACAAGGCCAGCAGCGCCGGGATGGCGACCTGCGTGGCGCTGATGCCGCGGTCGCTGACGATCAGGATGTTCTTGCCGTCCTTGATCGCGTCGACCGCCTCGGCGCACAGTGAAGCCAGCTTGGCCTCGACGCCTTCGTGGCCCCAGGCCAGCGGGTAGGTGATGTCCAGGGTGTAGCTCTTGAACTTGCCTTGGGTATGCGCCTCGATGTCGCGCAACTTCTGCATGTCGGCGACGTTGAGCACCGGCTGGCTCACTTCGAGCCGCATCGGCGGGTTGACCTGGTTGATGTCCAGCAGGTTGGGCTTGGGGCCGATGAAGGACACCAGCGACATCACGATGGCTTCGCGGATCGGGTCGATGGGCGGGTTGGTCACCTGCGCGAACAGCTGCTTGAAGTAGTTGTACAGCGGCTTGTTCTTGTTCGAGAGCACGGCCAACGGGCTGTCGTTGCCCATGGAGCCGGTGGCTTCCTCGCCATTGGCGGCCATGGGGGACATCAGGAACTTGATGTCTTCCTGCGTGTAGCCGAAGGCCTGCTGGCGGTCGAGCAGAGGAATGTCGGAAACGGCGGGCACGGTCACCGGAGCGGCCTTTGCGGCCTTGCCGGCCACGTCGTCCAGCTTGATACGCAGGTTTTCGATCCACTGCTTGTAGGGCTTGCTGTGCGCCAGCGTGGCCTTGATTTCCTCGTCGTCGATCATGCGGCCCTGTTCCAGGTCGATCAGGAACATCTTGCCGGGTTGCAAACGCCATTTGCGCACGATCTTGTGTTCGGGAATCGGCAGCACGCCCGATTCCGAGGCCATGATGACCAGGTCGTCGTCGGTCACGCAGTAGCGCGAGGGGCGCAGGCCGTTGCGGTCCAGCGTGGCGCCGATCTGGCGACCGTCGGTGAAGACGATGGAGGCCGGGCCGTCCCAGGGCTCGAGCATGGCGGCGTGGTATTCGTAGAAGGCCTTGCGGCGCTCGTCCATGGTGGTGTGCTGTTCCCAGGGCTCGGGAATCATCATCATCACGGCCTGGCTGATGGGGTAGCCGGCCATGGTCAGCAATTCCAGGCAGTTGTCGAAGGTGGCGGTGTCGGACTGGCTGGCAAAGCTGATCGGGTAGAGCTTTTGCAGGTCGGCGCCCAGCACCGGTGAAGACATCACGCCTTCGCGCGCCTTCATCCAGTTGTAGTTGCCCTTGACGGTGTTGATCTCGCCGTTGTGCGCGACGTAACGGTAAGGGTGGGCCAGCGGCCACTCGGGGAAGGTGTTGGTGGAAAAGCGCTGGTGCACCAGGCCGAGCGCGGAAACGCAGCGCGTGTCGGTCAGGTCGCGATAGTAGGTGCCCACTTGGTCGGCCAGCAGCAGGCCTTTGTAGACCACCGTGCGGCTGGACATGCTGGGAACGTAATACTCTTTGCTGTGTGTCAGGCGCAGGTTCTGGATGGCGGCGCTGGCGGTCTTGCGGATGACGTAGAGCTTGCGCTCCAGTGCGTCCTGGACGATCACGTCATTGCCGCGGCCGATGAAGATCTGCCGCAGGATGGGTTCTTTTTCGCGCACGGTGGGCGACATGGGCATGTCGCGGTTGACCGGCACGTCGCGCCAGCCCAGCAGCACCTGGCCTTCGGCCTTGACCGCGCGCTCCAGCGCCTGTTCGCAGGCCAGTCGGGAAGCGTGCTCTTTCGGCAGGAAGACCATGCCGACGCCGTATTCGCCGGGCGGCGGCAATTGCACGCCCTGCGTCGCCATTTCTTCGCGGTAGAGCGCGTCGGGCAGTTGGATCAATATGCCGGCGCCGTCGCCCATGAGCTTGTCAGCACCCACTGCGCCCCGGTGGTCGAGGTTTTCGAGGATTTTCAGGCCTTGCTGGACGATGGCATGGCTTTTGTGCCCCTTGATGTGCGCCACGAAACCGACGCCGCAGGCATCGTGCTCGTTGGCTCCGGAGTACAAACCGTTTTCTTCAAAATGCTTGATTTCAGCAGCCGTGGTCATGGCAATTCCTCGTCGGTTGAGAATGGCGGCGATGCAGGGGTGGCCTCGAAAAAAGGCCGGCAACGCTTCCATCCGCAAGGTTCATAATTTTTCGCAGGGAATGGGAGCATAGTGCAGTGCAACAACAATGCCAAGCACTTTAAACGGGGTCAGATACCAATTAAAGATCGATTAAATTAATCGGAATTTAATTGGGGACATATAAAATTCCGCTGCGGAACCCCCTGAGGAGGTTTGCTCAGGAGGCCGGCACATCCTTTGGCGTCGCAGGCGGGCGCCCTGCCTGGTTTTTGGTCACCCGGCGCTCCGTGCGCTTTTGCAGCTCCGCCAGAAAATCAGCCCCGCCCAATGCCCAGCCGCTGAGGGCCGCGCGGGTCAGCACGTCCTGCTGCTCCAACGTGATGCCGGCGCGCACCAGTTCGGCGTAAGCCGCCTCGCGGGCAAAAGGCGTGTTGCCCAGCGCCCAGACCAGCGGATGCGGCGTCAGCAGGCTGTCGACCCGCAGGCCCGCGTAATGGCCGTGGCTGGACCACGGATAGTCTCTGGCTTCGGCCACCAGGCCCGCGCGGACCGGATTCAGGTCCATATAGGCCATGCAGGCCAGCAGGTAGCGCTCGGCCTCGATCACGGTGGCGCGGTAACGCCCTTCCCACAGAGTGCCGGAGCGCCCCTGGCTGTCGTTGAAGTAGCGCACATAACGCCGCCCCGCGGCCTGCATCATCTGCGGCAGGCCCTCCGCCGTGCTGGGCGTGGCCAGCAGGTGGAGATGGTTGTCCATCAGTACATAGGCGTGCAGGGCAACGCCGGACTTTCGGGCGCTTTCGTCGAGCAACCCCAGCAGCATCTGGCGGTCGGCGGCGGAGGAAAAGATGGCCTGGCGGTTATTGCCCCGCTGGATGATGTGGTGGGGGTAGCCGGGAAGGGTCAGACGCGGAAGACGGGCCATGGAATGCAATGCCTGGAGTTTGCACCATGATATTGGAACCTGACCCTGATTTTTGCACCCTCAAGGCGCCGGGGCGTGCGGTCCGCAAAAGCCGCTGCGTTTAGCGGACGACCTTGCCGTCGGGTGTGATGGTGRCCAGGTCGATCGCGCGCACCGACTCGTATTTCTTCGGGCGCAGGTTGACGCGAAAGCCGCCGACATCGTAGTCAGTCATAGCCTCAAAGGCCTTTTGGAGGCCGGCCCGGTCCGGCTTGCCGCTGCCTGCCGCGCTGCGGCGCACGCCTTCGGCGAAGGTGCGGGCGGCGATGTAGCCTTCCACGCTTTCATAGCTGGGGGTCTGGTCGGTCTGGTTCAGCACATCAAGGTATTCCTTGATGATGGGCGTGCCGGTGCTGCGCGGCGAAGGCACGACCTGCGAAATCACCACACCACCGATTTCCTTGCCGAGGGCGCTGAACAGCGGATCGATGCCGACGACGGAAAAATTCAGGAACTGCCCGCCGTAGCCGGCCTGGCGCATCTTGCGGATAAAGGCCGCCGATGAATTGAACAGGCTGACCTGGATGACGGCCTGGGGCTGCGCCTTCATCAGCGTTGCCACGGCCGCGTCGACCTTGTCGCTGTTGACCGGCGACAGGGCGCTACCGACGATGGCCGGCCGCTTCAGATCTATGAGCGCCTGGTTGACTGCGGCCAGGCCGCCGCGCCCCATGGCATCGTCTTCGGCAAACACCGCGATGCGGTCCTGGTTCAGCGTGGCGCAATGGCGCGCGATCTTGTAAGCCTCGTCGGCCAGCGCGGGACGCACATGGAAGACATTGGTGAGCGCGGGATCGTGCAGCGCGTCGGACGCGGCAAAGGGCGCGAAGAACAGCGTGCCTGAGGCTTTGGCTGCGGCGAAGGCCGCGTCGCTGCTGGYGGTGCCCGTGAAGCCGAAGAGTGCGTCCACACCTTCGTCGATCAATTGCTTGGCATTGGCGGCGGCTTTGGCGGGGGTATAGCCGTCGTCCAGGGCCTTGACTTCAATCTTGTAGCCGCCCGCGCCGTTCTTGGCGTTGATCGCGTCGAAGTAAATCTTGGCGCCGTTCAGGTAGGCCAGGCCGATCTGGTCGGCGGCGCCGGTGAGCGGCACGGATTGCCCGATGACGATTTTTCGCGCGGCCTTGCTTTGCGCCCACAGCGCGGGACTTGCCACCACAGCGCCTGCCGACATACCACCGAGAATTAACTGACGCCGATTGAAACCCATGACAACACCTTTTGAGATACGGGAATAGCCAAAGCAGGTTTGATGCCTGCATACAGCATGCGCTTACTGTTCCAAAGAAATGTCACGAATTGTGCGCAGACCTCAAGCGTAATCCGTGCGAAGGCGAAAAGACAGCGGGGAAATGCCGACACGTCATAAGCCTATGCGCTGTCATCTAGATATTGATGACGGTTTCCCCTATTGCGCCGGCGTGCGCAAAGCCGGCAAGCGGTGCAGTTGCAACGCCAGCAGCAGGCCAAGCGCCGAACTGGCTGCGGTGACCCAGCCCGTCCATTGCCAGCCCCCTGCTACCGCAGCCACCCAGGCCACCAAGGGAGGGCCCGCGAACTGGCCCAGCGCCGACCATTGCTGCATCCAGCCCACCGTGGTGGATACCGTGTCGGCAGTGGGGGCCAGGCGGACGGCCAGGCTGAACAGGGTCGCGGGAATCAAGCCGCCGACCATGGAGAAACCGAGGATGGCCGCGTATTGCAGCGCGGGCGACACGCCCGAAAAAGCCAGCAAGGCGCCGCCCCCCATCGCCAGGAAGCCCGCGCCCAGCAAAGCCAGCGGCGGCAGGCCGCGGCCCAGCAAGCGCCCGGCGGCGACGTTGCCGATGATGTTGACGGCGGCGGCCAGCGCCGTCAGCGGCCCCGCCCAGTTGGCGGCCACACCGGCCTGCGCATAGATGGACGGCAGGAAACCGACCACCGCGAGCCACTGTCCCGAATACGCCGCAAAGGCCATGGCCATCAGCCAGGCAGCGCGCGAACGCAGGGTTGCCGCGATGAGTTGGCCGCCGTGGGGCCGGCCGGCCGCCGGGACCGCCTCGGGCGGCTCCACCGGCACCCGCCATGCGAGCACCAGGGCCAGCACCGCAGCCAGTGCGGCCAGCAGCCACCACAGGATGCGCCAGCCCCATTGCGGGTTGCCCAAAGCGATAAGGTGGGGCCCGCCCAGCAAGGCCAGCGAAGCGCCCAACGGCATGTAAGCGCCCCACATGCCGAGCATGCCGTTCAGTTTTTCCTTTGGTACCAGCCGGCGCACCAGGGCCGGCGCCGGCAGCACCACCCACAAAAATCCCAGGCCTTCCAGGACGCGTGTCGCCAGCAGGCTATCAACACCAGGCACCATGGCCCCCAGGGCGCTGGCCGAGGCCAGCACCCAGAGGCCCGCCACCATGCTGCGCTTGAGCCCCGCGCGCTGCACGGCCAGCCCCGTCACCAGCCCAAGTGCCATACCGGCCAGTTGCACCAGCGACAACAAAAAACCGGCCTGCAGCAGCGAGACGCCCAACACCTGGCCCAGCACGGGCAAAGCGGGCGGCAGTTTGCCGACATGCAGCGCGGCCACCACGCCGGCCGCGATCACGCACCAGGCGGCTCGCGTGCTGGCGACGGTATCCGGCTTGGTTTCAGTCACGCGGGGGCAAGGCGTGAAGGGAAGGTTCAGGCCGCGAAAGCGGCCCGCCCCTTGAGGCGTTCATGTTCTTTGGCGGCAAAGCGGTCCGTCATGCCGGCGATGTAGTCGGCCACCACCCGCTCGGGCTTGGCGCCCGCGGCGTGCGGGACGTCGATGCCGTCAAAGCGGTCGATGTGGGCCTGCGGCATCTGCGCGGGGTCGGCCATGTAGGCCTCGAACAGGTCGCGCACCACCTGCTTGGCGGCCTGTGTGGTCTCCACCACCTTGGGGTGGCGATAAAGGTTTTGCAGCAGGAAGCGCTTGAGCAAGGCCGACTGCCGCGCCATCTCCGGCGTGAAGCAGACCAACGCGGGGTGCTGGCGCACCTCGTCAGCGCTCGCGGGCGCCGCCTTGTGAATCGCCGCCCAGGTCGCGTCCATCACGTTGTAGACCTGCGCGCTCAGCATGCGGCGTATGGTTTCAAACAGCAAGCGGCGGCCCTGCAGGCCGGGATGAGCCAGCCGCGTCTCGCGGCAATATTGGCTGAAGAGTTCCACATCTTCGAATTGCTCCAGCGTCWGCAGGCCGGAGCGCACGCCGTCGTCGATGTCGTGCGCGTTGTAGGCGATTTCGTCGGCCAGGTTGGCGAGCTGCGCTTCCAGGCTGGGCTGCTGCCAGTGCGGGCCTTCGGCGGGCTGCTCCACAAATCGGCGGGCCACGCCGCCCGGCTCTCGCGCCTCGATGCGCAGCGCATTGCGCCTGGAGCAATGTTTGAGGATGCCCTCGCGCGTCTCGAAGCTGAGGTTCAGGCCGTTGTAGGCCGGGTAGCGCTCT
Source organism: Polaromonas sp. P1_G2 (assembly GCF_056405515.1). Lineage (NCBI taxonomy): Bacteria > Pseudomonadati > Pseudomonadota > Betaproteobacteria > Burkholderiales > Comamonadaceae > Polaromonas > Polaromonas sp. P1_G2. The sequence continues at coordinate 1,878 of NZ_JBFUBY010000057.1, read as the reverse complement.
TCCAGCGCATCCACGACGCGCAGGCTTTGCAGGTTGTGCTCGAAGCCGGCGCTCTCGGGATGGCCGGCTTTGAGGCAGGCGTTCAGGGCATCCTGGCCGGCGTGGCCGAAGGGCGTGTGGCCCAGGTCGTGCGCCAGCGCGATGGCCTCCACCAGGTCCTCATTGAGCTGCAAGGTGCGGGCGATGGAACGCCCCAGTTGCGCGACCTCAAGCGAATGGGTCAGTCGGGTGCGGAACAGGTCGCCCTCGTGGTTGAGGAACACCTGGGTCTTGTAGACCAGGCGCCGGAAGGCCGTGGAGTGCACGATGCGGTCGCGGTCGCGCTGGAAGTCGGAGCGCGTGGGCGCGACCGGTTCGGTGTAGCGGCGCCCGCGCGACAGCGCGGGGTCACAGGCATAAGGCGCGAGGGTCATGGTTCACGCTCTCCAGGCGGTTACGCGCACTATGCGCAACACAAATCGATCACGCCGCGCACCAGCGCGTCGGGCGCGCTGCGAAGCGCCGCTTTGCCCGGGCCGTCGATCACGATAAAACGTATCTCGCCGGCTTCGGATTTTTTGTCGATGCGCATCAGCTCCAGGTAGCGCCCGGCATTGTCGGTGGCCGACAGCACCGGTGCCTTGACCGGCAGACCGGCGCGCCGCACCAGCCGGGTCAGCCGCTCCACAAAAGCCATGTCGACCAGGCCCAGCCGCTCGGACAGGTGGGCGGCCATCACCATGCCGCAGCCCACGCCCTCGCCGTGCAGCCATTCGCCGTAGCCCAGGCCGGATTCAATCGCATGGCCAAAGGTGTGGCCGAAATTCAGGATGGCCCGCAGGCCCGTTTCACGCTCGTCCTGGCCCACCACCCAAGCCTTGATTTCACAGCTGCGCTTGATCGCGTGGGCCATGGCCGCGGGTTCCTTGACCATCAGGGCGTCGAGGTTGGCCTCTATCCACGCCAGGAAGTCCATATCGGCGATCGGTCCGTATTTGATGATCTCGGCCAGGCCCGCGCTCAGTTCGCGCGGCGGCAGCGTCGCCAGGGCATCGAGGTCGCAGACCACCAGCAGCGGCTGGTAGAACGCGCCAATCATGTTCTTGCCGAGCGGGTGGTTGATGGCCGTCTTGCCGCCCACCGAGGAATCCACCTGCGCCAGCAGGGTCGTGGGCACCTGCACAAAGGGCACGCCGCGCATATAGCTGGCGGCGGCGAAACCGGTCATGTCGCCCACCACGCCGCCGCCCAGCGCGAACATCACCGTCTTGCGGTCGCAGCCGTTCTCGAGCAAGGCGTCAAAAATCAGCTGCAGCGTGATCCAGTCCTTGTGGACTTCGCCGTCGGGCAGGCTGACCAGCAGCACCTTGCCATAGCGCCGGCGCAGCGCCTGGCTCAGTTGCGCCGCATACAAAGGGGCCACCGTCGTATTCGACACCACCAGCGCGGTGGCGGCTTTCGGGAGATCCTGGTAAGTCAGCGCATTGCCGAGAAGCCCGTTGCCGATGGCGATCGGATAGCTGCGCTCGCCAAGGTCGATCTGGACCCGCGCCGCCGCTGAAGAGGAATTTGCGTGCATAGGTGGGAGTGTAGAGGGACTCGCTGCGCCGCGGCTACCCGCTTGCAGCCAAAGGGGCGGTCAGGGCGGAGCCAGCAACCCGGCCAGCTCCAGCTGCATGAGGATCATGTTGACCAGGGTGGACACCGAAGGGCGCCCGGTCTCGATGACGAAGTGGGCGGTCTCCCGGTACAGCGGGTCGCGCGCGGCATAAAGGTCCCTGAGCCTGGCCAGCGGGTCGGCCACCTGGAGCAGGGGCCGGTTCTGGTCGTGCCGCAGGCGGCGAAATACTTCTTCGGGAATGGAATGCAGGTAGACCACCTGCGCGCGCTCGCGAAGGT
>NZ_JBFUBY010000056.1:0-17473 GCF_056405515.1 Polaromonas sp. P1_G2 | reverse complement strand
GCGTCCATGACCTCGTCGGGCACCCGCGTGGGGCCGGGTGAGTGGAGGAATCGGTGGCCGGGGATGCGTGGGTGGGGCGTCATGCGGAAAAATTATGCGCCTGACGGCTTGCGGTTGACGAGCACGATGCCGGCCGCCACGGTGGCCAGCGCCACCAGCAGGCCGGTGGTGACGCTTTCTTTCAGCCACAGCGCGCCGAACAGCAGCGCGAACAGCGGCGTGAAAAACACAAACACCGAAATTTTGGTGGCCGGGTAGCGGCCCAGCATCCACATCCAGGCCAGGTAGCTGGCAAAGGCGCCTATCACCGTCTGCAGCAGCAGGGAGGTGATGGCGAAGGGGCTGAAGTGCCACGACCACTGTTCGCCCAGGTAGAGCGACAGGAAGGGGAACACGGCAGCGCTCACGGCCAGCTGGTAGAACAGCAGCTTTTCAGCGGAGATGCTGACGAGTTTGGTGGCGCGTATCACCACCGTGGTCAGGCCCCACAGCATGCCGGCGGCCAGCGCCAGCAGGTCGCCGCGCGCTGTCGAGGCGTGGTCGCCCGTAAAGCCTTCGCGCAGCGCGAACACCACGGCGGCAAACGCGCACAGCAGGCCCACCCATTGCAGGCCGCGCAGCCGTTCGGACTTRACCCACAGCGGCACCAGCGCCGCGACCCAGAAGGGCGAGGTGTACAGAAACACCGTGAGGCGCGAGGCGCTGGTGTACTGCAGGCCCACATAGATGCAGGCGAACTCCGCGCCGAACAGGGCGCCCGCCAGCAGGCCGGCTTTGAGTGAGCCGTCGCGGCTGAACAGCGGAATCTTGCGCCACAGGCACCAGAGCCACAGCAGGACGGTGGCGCCGACGAGGCGCAGCGAGGCCTGGAACATGGGCGGGATCTCGCTGATCGTGGCCTTGATCAGGACCTGCTGCAGGCCCCAGAACAGGCAGCAGCCCAGCAGCAGGGACATGGCGAGGGTGTCGAGATGCGTCTTGCGTGTCATCGGTGAAGGACCTGGAAACTCGGGGTGTGGATGCCTTGAAGTGATCGAGCGCCGCTGGCCCCCACCCCTGCCCTCCCCCAGTGGGGGAGGGAGCAAGAGCTGGTGAGTGACGCAACAGGAATTCGATTCATCAGGTCATTCCGTTTATTGCTCCTTCCCCCACTGGGGGAAGGTTGGGATGGGGGCTCTGCGAAAGGGACGCGGCCAAGGCCAGCGCCTCTGCGCTCGCTACAGCGGGTGCTCTGTATAAAACTTGCCGCCGTGGAACAGCAGCGGCGAGGCGCCCGCACGGTGGCCGCAGCGTTCGACCTCGCCCACGAAAATCACGTGGTCGCCTTCTTCATAGCGGCTGCGATTGAAGCATTCGAAGTGGGCGGCCGCGCCGTCCAGCAGCGGCGCGCCGCTGGCGCCTTCGGTGTGGGCCACGCCGTCCCAGCGGTCGGCGCGCCCGCTGGCAAAGCGTTCGGCCAGCGCTTTCTGGTCGGCCGCGAGGATGTTGATCGCATAGTGTGAGCCGGTGCTGAGCGCGGCCATGGAGCCCGCCGCGCGCGCCAGGCTCCAGAGCACCAGCGGCGGTTGCAGCGACACCGAGTTGAAGGAATTGGCGGTCAGGCCCACCAGCACGCCGGCCGGCGTGCGGGCGGTGACGATGGTGACCCCGGTGGCGAACATCGCCAGCGACGCCCGGAATTCTCGCTGCGAAAAACTGGGGCTGCTCGCTTGGCGAGGGGTGGCGGGAGTCGGCATAGAAGGCTAATTTAACTGATGCCGGCGAGGCCTGTTTGCGCCAGGGTCTAGGCGGCCGGGCTGCGCAGGCCGCGGCGGCGCCGGTTAAACTCGCGGGCATGCCGTTTCGCCGCCTTGCCCTTTGCCTGTTTGCTACTTATTTCATAGCATGTGGTGCCCAAGCTGCTTCGCCTTGCGTTGAATACGCGGCCAGACTCCCGAACGTCAAGCGCGAACTCTGCGAAGCGGCGCAACTGCAGCCCTCGGGCGCGCGCTCGGTCAACGGGCAGGCACTCTGGGTGCGCGACATCAAGCCGGACAACGCCAGCCTGCGCGTGCTGGTGGTGGGCGCCATCCACGGCGACGAGCTGTCCTCGGGCGCGGTGGCCCTGCACTGGATCAGGCTGGCCGCGCAACCGCCGCAGGACGCGCCCCAGGTGGTCCACTGGCGCTTTGTGCCGGTGCTCAATCCCGACGGCGTGCTCTCCAGGCCGCCGCGCCGCGTCAACGCGCATGGCGTGGACCTGAACCGCAATTTCCCGACCCCCAACTGGGAACGCGACGCCAGGGTCTACTGGGAAAAACGCACGGGCAAAGACCCGCGCCGCTGGCCCGGCCCCAAGCCGCTGTCCGAACCCGAATCGCGTTTTCTGCACGAGCAGATGCAAAGCTTCAAGCCCCAGCTCATCGTCAGCATCCATGCGCCTTACGGCGTGCTTGACTTCGACGGCCCCTCGGTGCCGCCCTCGCGCCTGGGGCGGCTGTACCTGGACCAGGTCGGCATCTTCCCGGGCTCGCTGGGCAACTACGGCGGCATCCACAAAGGCGTGCCGGTCGTGACCATAGAGCTGCCCAACTCCACGCGCACCCCGCTGGACGCCGAGATGCGCCAGATGTGGCTGGACCTGCTGCGCTGGATGAGCGAACGGGGGGTGGGGCAGAGCGCGGAACACACGCCGCGCGTGCCTTAGAGCGGCTCTTGATCCTCGAAAAAGGTTTCTAGCGCAGCATGCTGGACATGGCCGACAGGCTGTTGACCATGCGCACTGCAGCCTCCACTGTCGGCGCATCAAAGCCGACTTCGTCCCCGTCCAGCCGGCGCAGGGCCGGCCATTGGCAAAACAGGTCGGCCAGCGCCGGAGACTGGGTCTGGATGCGTACCGCGACAGGGCCTTTCAGCACATAAGGGCGGGCTGATCCGTACTGCGCCAAGGCCGTGGCAACGCCGGCGCGTATGGCGCCGCAGGCCTGGGCCGGGGACAGGCTGATGCCGCTGGTCTGGCCGCTTGCCCGCTTGGTTTGCACAAAGACGGCATGCGGAAACAGCGGGCGGTGCTCCTCGATGAACACATCGTCGCCGCTGGCCATCACCACCGGCACGCCGTACTCGCCGGCCAGCGCGCCGTAAATCCCGGCTTCGCCCAGCTCGATGCCGTTGAAGTACACGCGGGCAAAGGCAAAGCTGTTGATGGTGTGCGCCAGAATGCCGCGGCCTTGCGCGCGCGAGTGGTAGCCGATCATGCAGACGGCGTCCACGCCGTCGTCGACGCCGGCCATCATGCTCAGGTAGCGCGGCTTGCCCATGACGGCCTGGGCGCGCGCATCCAGCAGCTCGGGCGGCATGTTGCGAAAACTACCGTGTGAATCGTTGACCAGCACCTCGGTGGCGCCCGCGTCGAAGGCGCCGGCGATGGCGGCGTTGGCCTCGTGCGTCATCAGCAGGCGGGCGCGTTCGTACTCGGGATTGCCGGCGCGCACCTGCTCGTGGTGAAAGACGCCGGCAACGCCTTCGATGTCGGTGGAGATCAGGACTTTCATGGGGAATCCGGTGAAGGTGAAGAGGGCGAAAGTGGAGAGAGGGATGAAGAGGGCCCGCCGGGCAGCAAGTCGGCCAGCGCGTTGCGCCGGTGGCCGTCGCGGCCGGTGACGGCGCGGGCCAGCCACAAAGCATGGAGGATGGCCTGCTCGSTGCTGTCGGCAACCGCCTGGAACAGCGGGTCGATCAAGCCGTCGTGCAGCATGGCCACGGCCGGCATGGGCCTGGCGGTTTGCTGGGGCACGGTGTAGGCGGTCGAAAACGCCAGGGCGATGTCGCCGCTGCCGTGGCCGAATACCGAGCCGGTGCGGGCCAGCCCGGCGCCGGCGCGCAATGCCAGCCGGCGCAGCTGGCGCGCGTCAAGGGGGGCATCGGTAGCAATCAGCAGGATGATGGAGCCTTTTTCGGGCTCTGCCGTTTGTGCCTGATGTGCCACCAGCCGGGCGCCAAGGACCTGGCCCGCCAGGACCAGTTGCGGCAGCTGGCCGTAGTTGGCCAGCACCAGGGCGCCGACAGTGTGCTCGCCGCCTCCCGGGGCCGGCACGCGGCGCGAGGCCGTGCCTACGCCGCCTTTGAGCCCGAAGCTCGACATGCCGCGGCCCGCGCCGACCGAACCTTCCTCGACGTCCACGCCGGCCCGCCCGCAGGCCTGTAGGTAGTGCTGCTCCGTGACGGCCATGTGCTGGATGTCGTTGAGAAAGCCGTCGTTGCACTCAAACACCAGCGGGTTGACCGTGGACAGGCCGCGCCCTGTTTCGGGATTGGCGGCGACGCACTGCCGGATCTGCGCGGTGGCCACGGCGGCGACCGAAAAGGTATTGGTGAGCGCAATCGGCGTTTCCAGCACACCGAGCTCWTCGACCTGAAGCAGGCCCACGCTCTTGCCGAAGCCGTTGAGCACGACGGCCGCGGCCGGCACCCGGTCGCGGAACAGGTCGCCGGCATGGGGGCGCACAACGGTCACGCCGGTTTGCACCTCGTTCGCGTCCAGCGTGCAATGGCCCACGGTCACGCCGGCGACGTCGGTGATGGCGTTGCGCCGCCCGTGCGGCAGGCTGCCGATGTGGGGCAGCAGGTGGCGCGGTGTCACGAAACCTTGCCCCGCTTACTGGCGGTCGATCTTGGGGTCCAGCGCATCGCGCAGGCCGTCGCCCAGCAGGTTGAACGCCAGCACGGTCAGGAAGATGGCCAGGCTGGGAAACAGCGCGATGTGCGGCGCATTGAGCATGTCGGCGCGCGCCTCATTGAGCATGGCGCCCCATTCCGGCGTGGGCGGCTGCGCGCCCAGGCCGAGGAAGGAAAGGCTGGCGGCGGTGATGATGGAGGTGCCTATGCGCATGGTCAGGTACACCACCACCGACGACACCGTGCCCGGCAGCAAATGCCGCAGCATGATGACCGAGTCGGGCGCGCCTATGGAGCGCACCGCCTCGATGTAGGTCTGGTGCTTCAGCGACAGCACATTGCCGCGCACCAGGCGCGCAAACGCCGGCACGCTGAAGACGGCCACGGCCATGATCACGTTGATCATGCCGTTGCCCAGGATCGCGACGATGCCGATGGCCAGCAAGATGCCGGGRAAGGCRAACAGCACGTCGGACATGCGCATSACGATGCGGTCCCACCAGCCTTCRTAGTAGCCCGCCAGCAGTCCCAGCAGCGTGCCGATCACGGCGCCCACGGCCACCGAGACCAGGCCCGCGGCCAGGGAGATGCGCGCACCCATCAGGATGCGGCTGAAGATGTCGCGCCCCAGCGCGTCCACGCCGAACCAGTGTTTGGCCGAGGGCGGCGTGTTCAGGGCGTCGTAGTCGAAGAAGTTCTCGGCGTCGAAAGGGCTCAGCCAGGGCGCGAGCACCGCGACGAGCACCAGCAGCAGCACAAAACCACCGGCGACGAGGGCCACGCGCTGCTTCTTGAATTTCCGCCAGAACTCGGCGGCGGGTGTGCGCACGGCGAGGGCCGCGGGCGGCCCGTCCGCGGCGGCGGTACTTGGGGTTTCGGTGGTGTTCACTTGAAACGGATGGTCGGGTTGATGATGGCGTAGAGCATGTCCACCACCAGGTTGATCAGGATGAATTCGAGCGAGAACAGCAGCACCAGCGCCTGGATCACGGGGTAGTCCCGCATCTCCACCGCGTCGACCAGCAGCCGGCCCATGCCGGGCCAGTTGAACACGACCTCGACGACGATGGAGCCGCCCAGCAGGAAGCCGAACTGCAGGCCCATCATGGTGACGACCGGGATCAGCGCGTTGCGCAGCGCGTGCTTCACGACCACCACGGTTTCGGACAGGCCCTTGGCGCGCGCCGTGCGCACGTAGTCTTCCTTGAGGATGTCGATGAAGGAGCTGCGCGTGAAGCGCGCCATCACGGCCGCCACACCCGCGCCCAGCGTGAGGGACGGCAGGATGTAGTGCCGCCACGAATCGGCCCCGACGGTGGGCAGCCAGCCCAGTTGCACCGAAAAGAACTGCATCAGCAGCATGCCCAGCGCGAACGAGGGAAAGGAGATGCCCGAGACCGCCAGCGACATGCCCAGCCGGTCGGGCCAGCGGTTGCGCCACACCGCCGACACCATGCCCAGCACCAGCCCCAGCAGCACCGACCAGCCCATGGCCGCGATGGTGAGCCAGAAGGTGGGGGCAAAGCGCTCCGAGATCTCCGTGGCCACGGGCCGCTTGGTGCGGATGGACAGGCCGAAGTCACCCTGCAGCGCATGGCTGAAAAAGCGCACGAACTGCTGCGGTATCGGCAGGTCCAGTCCCAGGTCGCGGCGCACCAGCTCCACGGTTTCAGGTCCCGCGTCGGGCCCGGCGGCCAGGCGCGCCGGATCGCCGGGCAGCAGGTGCACGAACAGGAACACCAGCACGGCCACGATCAGCAGCGTCGGCAGCAGGCCCAGCAGGCGCTTGAGAAGGTAGTAGGTCATGCGGTGAGCGCGTTTTTGTCAGGAGGCTGTTGCGGACGGGATTACTTGAGTTCGACTTCGTCGAAGTTGAAGCTGCCGTCGGGGATCACGTAGAAGCCGGCCAGGTTGCGCGCACGCACCGAGAGCAGCCGTTCGGTCACCAGGAAGGCCCAGGGCGCGTCTTTCCAGATACGCTGCTGGGCATCGGTGTACAGCTTGGCCTTCTCCGCGCCGCTGGTGGTGACCAGCGCCTTGGCGATGTCGGCGTCCACTTCGGGGTTCTTGTAGTAGGCGGTGTTGAACATCTTGGGCGGCAGGGACTCGGAGGCCAGCAGGGGACGCAGGGCCCAGTCGGCTTCACCGGTGGACGAGGACCAGCCCACGTAGTACATGCGCACCGGAGCCGTGGCGGGGTCCTGCGCGCTTTCCACGCGCTCCACACGCTGGCCGGCTTCCAGCGCCTGCACCTGCACCTTGATGCCGACCTGGGCCAGCTGCTGCTGCACGAACTGGATCACCTTCTGCGCGGTGGTGTAGTTGTAGGCCGACCACAGGGTGCTTTCAAAACCGTTGGGATAACCGGCTTCCTTCAGCAGCTCGCGCGCCTTGGCCGGGTTGTAGGGCCAGGGGCCCAGCTTGGCGGCGTATTCCACACCGTGGGGCACCACGCCTTCGGCGGGAATCGCGTAGCCCGAGAAGGCCACCTTGACCAGCGCCTCCTTGTTGATCGCGTAGTTGATGGCTTCACGCACCTTCGGGTTGTCGAAGGGCTTTTGCTGCGTGTTCATCGAGAGGTAGCGATGGATGATGGACGGTGCGCTCGTCACCTCCAGGCTCGGCTTCTTCGACAGGCTGTCCACCGTTTCGGGCGGCATAGGGAAAGCGAAGTGCGCTTCGTTGGTCTGCATCATGGCCGCGCGCGTGTTGTTATCCACCACGGGGCGCCAGGTGATGCTGTCGACCTTGGGGTAGCCTTTCTTCCAGTAGCCGTCCCACTTGGCGACCTTGAGGTAGTCGGTGGCCTTCCACTCGACGAACTTGAAGGGACCCGTGCCCACGGGGTTCTGCGCGATGCCCTTGCTGCCGTACTTGGCCAGTGCCGTGGGCGAGATCATCACGCCCGAGGGGTGGGCCAGTGTGTTGATGAAAGGCGAGAAGGGCTCCTTGAGCGTCACGCGCGCGGTGGTGGCGTCCATCGCTTCGGTCTTGGCGATGTTCTTGTAGAGGTTGTAGCGCTTGAGCTTGTTCTCGGGGTTGGTGACGCGGTCGAAATTGGCTTTCACGGCCTCGGCGTTGAAAGGCGTGCCGTCATGGAACTTGATGCCGGACTTCAGCTTGAAGGTGTAGACCAGGCCGTCTTTGCTGACGGTGTGGCTCTCGGCCAGCACCGGCACCATCTTCATGTCCTTGTCGAAACCGTACAGGCCCTGGTAGAAGGATTTGGCCATGGCCTGCGACAGCGTGTCGTTGGCGTCATACGGATCGGTGCTGGTGAAATTGGACTGGACGGCAACGACCACGTCTTTGGCGGCATGGGCCGGCGCGGCGGCAAGGCATGCCAGGCCGATCAGGCCGGCCAGTGCGGCGGTGAGGGGGGAGAGACGGTTCTTCATGAAAAAACTCCTTGAGGCGAAACGAGGGGCAAACACGGGAGACAAAAAGACAATGCGAAAGGCGGGGTGGTGGTCAATGAGGGTGGTCAATAAGGGCCTCCCACCGAATGCCGCGCGACAAAATGCCCCGGCGCCACCTGGTGCAGCGGCGCCACTTGCGGGGCGTCGCCCATGGCGCGTATGGGGCTGGGAATCTCGTCGGCCATGAGTTCGCGCACGCCGCCGCGGCGGGCCGGGTCGGCCACCGGCACGGCCGCCAGCAGGCGCCGGGTGTAGGCGTGCTGCGGGTTCTCGAACACGGCGCGGCGCGGGCCGATTTCCACGATCTGGCCCAGGTACATCACGGCCACGCGGTGGCTGATGCGCTCGACCACCGCCATGTCGTGCGAGATGAACAGGAAGGCGACGCCGAATTCCTGCTGCAGGTCCAGCATCAGGTTGATGATCTGCGCGCGGATCGACACGTCCAGCGCCGACACCGCCTCGTCGGCGATCACCACCTTGGGGTTGAGCGCCAGTGCCCGCGCGATCGCCACGCGCTGGCGTTGCCCGCCGGAGAATTCGTGCGGGTAGCGATGGGCCGCTTCGGCCGGCAAGCCCACCTTGCCCAGCAGCCAGCGCACGCGTTCCTGCGCCTCCTCGGGCGAGGCGAGCTTGTGGATCAGCATGGGTTCCATGACCGAGTAGCCCACCGTCAGCCGCGGATCGAGCGAGGCAAAGGGGTCCTGGAACACGAACTGGATATCGCGGCGCAAGGCCTGCAGGGCCCGACCCTTGAGCGCCGAGATGTCGCGCCCCGCGACCTCGACCTGCCCGCTGTTGAATTCCAGCAGCCGGGCCAGCGAACGGCCCGTGGTGGATTTTCCGCAACCTGATTCGCCGACCAGCGACAAGGTTTCACCGGCCTTGAGCTCGAAGCTGAGCTGCTCCACCGCATACACCTGCCGTTGCGCGCGCCCGAACAGGCCGCCCGCCAGCGGAAAGCGCGTGACCAGGTCCTGCACCTTGAGGACTGGCGGCAGGTCGTGGCGCACGGTGTCTGCGGCGCTGAGGGGTTGGCCGCCTTCGCCATCTTTGCCCTGCGGCGCGCCCGGCACTGCAAAGCGCGCCGGCAGGTCCTGCCCGTGCATGGCCCCGAGCCGGGGCACCGCCGCCAGCAAGGCCTGGGTGTAAGGCTGCTGCGGCCTGGCGAAGAGGCTGGCACAGTCGCCTTCTTCCACCTTGTCGCCGCGATACATCACCAGCACGCGGTCGGCAATTTCGGCCACCACGCCCATGTCGTGGGTGATGAAGATCACCGCCATGGCCAGTTCGCGCTGCAACTGCTGGATCAGCGCGAGGATCTGCGCCTGGATGGTCACGTCAAGTGCCGTGGTGGGTTCGTCGGCGATCAGCAGCGTGGGCTTGCAGGCCAGCGCCATCGCGATCACCACACGCTGGCGCATGCCACCCGACAGCTGGTGCGGATGGCGTCCCAGCACGTTCCTGGCTTCCGGAATGCGGACCAGGTCGAGCATGCGCAGCGCTTCGGCCAGCGCCGCCTTGCGCGAAAGCCCCTGGTGCAGGCGTATCGATTCGGCGATCTGCTCGCCCACGGTGAACACCGGGTTGAGCGAGGTCATGGGCTCCTGGAACACCATGGCGAGGTCGGCCCCGCGCAGGCTGCGCATCTGCGATTGCGAAGCGCGCGCCAGGTCCAGGCGCTCGCCGTTGCGGCGCGTCAGCCACATGCTGCCGCTGCCCAGGCGTCCGCCGCCTTGCTCCACCAGGCGCATGAGGGCCAGCGAGGACACCGATTTGCCGGAGCCGGATTCGCCCACGATGGCGAGCGTCTCCCCGGCGTCGACGTGAAAGCCGAGATTGCGCACCGCGTGCACGGTGCGCTGCTCATTGGCAAAACTCACACTGAGGTCCTGGACCTCGATGACGCGCTGGCGGTCTGGCAAGGAGCTCATGCGGCGCATCCGTCGGTGTCTTTGGCTTCGTCGGCGTAAATCGCGCTCACCGGCGCCTCGCCCACGCGGGCCCAGCCGCGGTACATGCCCTCGGTGTTGAAAGGAAGGCTCAGGTTGCCCTGCGCATCGACGGCGATCAGGCCGCCGCGGCCGCCGATGGCGGGCAGTACTTTCATGACCACTTCCCGGGCGGCCGCATCCAGCGACATGCCGGCGTAGGCCATGCGCGCGCAGATGTCGTAGGCTGCCGCGGTGCGTATGAACATTTCGCCGGTGCCGGTGCAGGAAATCGCGGCGGTGCGGTTGTCGGCATAGGTGCCGGCGCCTATCAGGGGCGTGTCGCCGACCCGGCCGGCGCGCTTGTTGGTCATGCCGCCCGTGGAGGTGGCTGCGGCCAGGTTGCCTTGCGCATCAAGGGCGACGGCGCCCACGGTGCCGAATTTGCGGCCTTCGTCCAGGGGCGGCGCGCCGGCCGCGCCTGAGCGGAACACCAGGGCCGCGCCGTCGTGGTCCAGCACGGCAGCGTCGGTCGCGAGTGCGCGCCGCAGCTGCTCGCGGCGGGCCTCGGTCGAAAAATAATCGGGCGAAACCATTTCCAGTCCCTGCTCTTCAGCGAAGGCCTCAGCGCCGGCGGCCACCAGCAGCACATGCTCGCTGTGTTCCATCACGGCACGCGCCGCGCGCACCGGGCGGCGCACACGGTTCACGCAGGCCACCGCGCCGGCGCGCAGGGTCGCGCCGTCCATCACGGCGGCGTCGAGCTCATGGGTTTCGTCGTGGGTGAAGACGGCGCCGTGCCCGGCGTTGAAGAGCGGGCAGTCCTCGAGCAGCTCCACCGCCAGGCTGACCGCATCCAGTGCGCTGCCGCCATCGGCCAGCAGCAGCTGCGCGGGCCGCAGGATGGCCTGCAGGGCGGCATGGTAGGCCGCGTTTTGCTCAGCGCTGATGTGGCTGCGGCTCATGGTGCCGGCGCCGCCGTGGATGGCGATAAGGGGGAGAGGCTGGGGCCGTGTCACTTGGAAACCTTTGGCAATTTGGGTGGGGTACGGGCTTTGCGGGAAGGCGGTGCTGCGCTGTCCGCATCGGCGCGCAGCCGGCCGGCGTGGTTGCCGTGCAACCAGGGCAGCACCGACTCGGCGAGTTGTGTCGCCGCCATGAGCGAGCCTTTGCCGCTGTGGGCGACGGCGCTGCACAAGGCTTCGATCAGGGCCAGCACGGTGGCTTCGGAGTTCGCGAAATACTGGCTTTCGGTATGGGCATACAGCGCGACGGTGGCCAGGGGCGCCAGCGGCGATGTCACGCGGTCGGTCAGCGCCAGCACCGGCACGCCGGCATCGCGCGCGCGGCGCGCCAGCAGGATGGTGTCGCCGAAATAGCGCGGGTAAGCGATGGCGATCAGCAGGTCTTCGGGCTTGAGGCGGGACAGCACGCGCGCGCCGTACGAAGAGCTTTCCACGCTGGCCAGCAGCTGGACGTTGTCGCAGTAAGGGTCCAGCGAGCGCTGCAGCAGCCCACCCAGCCAGCTGCTGCTGCCAAAGCCGGCGATGTAGATGCGCCGTGCCTTCAGGATCGCCGCCACCGCCTGCTCGCAGCTCTGGGCGTCCAGCGATTGGCGTGTCAGTTCGATGTTGCGTTGGGTTTGCGCCAGGGCGGACGCAAACACGTCGGCCACCGTGGCGGAATGCTCCAGCTTGTTGCGCAGCTTCTCGACCGGGGCCAGCGTGGCTTCGAAGCCCAGCACCAGCGCGGCGCGGAACTGCGGGTAGCCGTCAAATTCCAGCGCCCGGGCGAAGCGGTTGGCGGTGGCCACGGAAACCCCCAGCGTGGCGGCCAGTTCGTCGATGGGCATGGTGGCCGCCTGCAAGGGGTGGGCCAGCACATAGTCGGCCATCTGCCGGTGGGAGCGCGTCAGCGTCGGCAGCAAGCGCCCAATGCGCTGTGCCATCGAAGGATTGCCGGGGAATGTCGCCATCAGGTCGGAGCTGAATTAAATGTATATAAATTTACAAACTAATTCATCATAGCGAAATATTTGATCATTTCCAATCGAATTCAGGGCGGCAACGCATTTGCGGTTTCGGTTTCTGTAGTGGGCTGAGGGTGCCCGCCGTCCGGCGGGGCAGGGATGCGTCAGGACCCGAGCTTTTTATAGGTGCGGTCCATCTCCACGCTTTTGCTGGTGTCCTTGACGCCGCGCTTCAGGTCGCGCCCCGCCTGCTCGACGACGGGATTCGGTTTGGCATTCGTCATGTCCACCGCCTGGTCACGCTCGTGCGGCAGTTCCAGGCTGGACTCGACGGCGCCGTCCTTCAGGGTGTCCTGCTCGCCGGGGCGCGAGCGTTGTGCGCGCGGATCCTTCGCCGGCATGCCTTTGCTGGAGGCCGGTTGTGGACTGCTGTTCGAGGGCGTGTTTTTAGGGGTCATGGGACGACTCTGAGCGTCCTGCCGCGCCGGCCTTGTCAGCCCGGAAAATCATGGCCTGTAGGAGAAGGCCACTTGAAACAGCTTCGCCGAGGCCTTCAGGACGCCAGAAAGCTCGCGGCCTGCGCCACAGCCGCCGCGTCGGCCTTGACCGCATCGGGCGGGCCGCCCTTGCCCCACAGTTCACCGCCGTAGTTCATGGCCATGAACTGCGCGCACAGCCGGATTGAATCGACCATGGGCTGGGCCTTGGCGCGGTCGCCGCTGGTGGTGACCAGCCACAGCGTCTTTTTCGCCATTTCTTCCTTGAAGGGCAGGCCGGGCACGCGCATCCAGGCGCTCCAGTGGTCCAGGTAGATCTTCAGCGGCGCGGGGATGCTGTACCAGTAGACCGGGGCCACGAACACGATGTCGGTCGCTGCCAGCGTCGCGTCCAGCAGGGTTTTCATGTCGCCTTCGGGCATGGGGTACTGGCCTGTGGTGTGGCGCTGGTCCACAAACAGCGGCATTTGCAGGGAGGGCAAATGCTGCCAGGTCTGGGGTGTGCCGGCCGGCAAGGCCGCGGCGGCCTGTTGCGCAAGCCATTCGGTGTTGCCCAGCGCGCCGGGTTCGCGCGTGGAGGTGGTCAGGAAAAGGAATTGGGGCTTGGCATTCATGGCGGCCATGGTAGCGGCAGCCGCGGGCCCTTGCCTGCGCGGGGTCTGGGCCCGCGTGCCAGAATAAAGCCCCGTTTCACCTGGGCCGCCCCGCCATGATCCGTATTCGCGACATCGACCACATCGTCCTGCGGGTCTCGGACCTGATGGGAATGTTGCAGTTTTACCAGCAGGTGCTGGGCTGCAGCCTGGAGCGCCGGCAGGATGCGATCGGCCTGGTGCAACTGCGCGCCGGGCGTTCGCTGGTGGACCTGGTGCCGGTGGACGGAACCCTGGGCCGGGCCGGCGGCGCGGCGCCTGGCAAGGAAGGCCACAACGTCGACCATGTCTGCTTTCGCGTGGAGCCCTTCGACGCCGGGGCCATACGCCGCCACCTGGCGGCCCACGGCGTGGAGGCGGGCCCGGTGGAGTCGCGCTACGGCGCCGAGGGCGAGGGGCCTTCGATCTACCTCAAGGACCCCGAAGGCAATACCGTGGAATTGAAGGGCCCGCCCTGGCCCGCGGGCGGCGCCCAAGCCTAAAAGCGTGCCCAGCCCTGCCAGGCCGTGAAGGCCGCGCAGACGATCAGCACGGCGCCCACCCCCCGCGCCATCACCACGCTGGCGGCCGGCCGGTCGGCCAGCCACTGGCGCGCGCCGGCGGCGGCCAATGCAAGCGAGCCGTAAATACCGGTCTGGGTCAAAGCGATGATGAGTCCCAGCGCCACCGCCTGTATCCACAGCGAGCCGTATTCCAGTCGCAGGAACTGCGGAAAAATCGCCAGCATGAACAAATAGGCCTTGGGATTGAGTAAACAGGTCAGCGCGGCCTGCCGGAAGGTGCGCCACGGCGGGGTTTGYGCCAGCGAGGGCAGGCTGCCGAATACCGAGGTGCTGCGCGTGAGCGACCAGCCTATCCAGGCGATGTAGAGGCTTCCCGCAACGAGCATCACATTGACCATGCCGGGCACCACCCGCAGCACAAGGCCCAGCCCCAGTGCGCCGGCCACCACGTGGCAGACACCGCCGGCCACGATGCCGCCGACCGCGAAGAGGCCGGCGCGGCGCCCGCCGGTCAGCGAGCTGGCCATGACAAAGGCCATGTCCATGCCGGGCAGGATGATGATGCCCAGCACCATCAGGAAAAACAGCCAGAGGTGGGCGAACTGGTCCATGGTCTTAGCGCAGCGCGGAATAGGCGGGCCGGGCCAGTTCCATCACCCAGTTGGTTTCCCAGTGGCGGCCGCTGTCCTCGGAAAAAGCCTGCTCCCAGCGTGCGCTGACGGGCGTGATGCCGGACCAGGTAAAACGCACGCGCACCGGCCGGCCCTCGTGCATGTCGCTGCCCTCGAAGCGGCCTGTGCCGTCTTCGGCAAACGCCCCCACCACGGGCGGCTGCATCAGGCCGTCGCTGTGGCTGACCCAATAAATGCTCCAGAGCCGCGTCTGCGGGCTGAAAAAACGCAGCGCCATGCCTATGGTCCGGTTGCCCTCGGCGACCAGGTCGTTCATATTGCCCAGCCCGCCCAGCAGCAGTGCGCCGTCCTGCACGGCCTCGAAACGCTCCCAGTCGGTGCAGCCCGCCAGGCGCTTTTTGAGCCGCTTGTTGCTGACCAGCCAGCGCCCGGTGATGAAGTTGAAGTCGTGCCGCCCGTCGCTGAGCTGCGGCAGGTCCAGGGGTTTGGTCAGGGTGCTGTTCATGGTGTGGATCAAGCGCTTGTGGTGCCCCGTGATGATGCGTGGAGGGTGCTGGGTGGCTGTGGAAAAACCCAGTCTATGGATGTAATAGGGCTATTTCGGCCCTAATAAAGCGCTAGACTTTTCGCCATGTACTCCCCGACCACCCGTGTATTGACCGTGCTGGAACTGCTGCAGTCCCATGGACGCATGAGCGGCGCCGAACTGGCGCGGCGGCTGGAGGTCGATGGCCGCACGCTGCGCCGCTATATCGCCAAGCTGGAAGACCTGGGCATCCCGGTGGTGGCCGAGCGCGGACGCTACGGCTGCTACAGCCTGATCGCCGGCTTCAAGCTGCCGCCCATGATGTTCACCGACGACGAGGCCCTGGCGCTGTCGATAGGCCTGCTGGCCGCGCGCAGCCTGGGGCTGGCCGAGGCCGCGCCGGCCGCGCAAAGTGCGCAGGCCAAGCTCGAGCGCGTGATGCCGCACAACCTGAAAAACCGCATACGCGGCCTGGGCGAGACGGTGACGCTGGACCTGCGCCCCGCGGACGCGCCCGGCGACAACACCGCCTTGCTGGCCCTGAGCGCCGCCGCCCACGGCTGGCAGCGCGTACACATGGCTTACCAGTCGGCCGAGGGTGAGGTCACGGAGCGCGACTTCGATGCCTACGGCCTGGTGTTTCGCCGCGGCCGATGGTATGCGGCGGGCTGGTGCCACCTGCGCGGCGCGCTGCGCTCATTCAGGCTGGACCGGGTGCGCGAGGTGAAAGCGCTCAACGTGGTGTTCACCCCGCCGGCCGACTTCGATGCGGTGCAGCACCTGGCGCTGGGGCTGGCCACCATGCCGCGCAGCAACACCGTGCGCTTGTTGCTGCGCACCGACCTGCAGACCGCGCAAAGGGAGCTGCCCGACAGCGTCGGTGTGTTCCAGCCCAGCGAGGAGGGCGTGCTGCTGCACAGCCAGACCGACCACCTGGGCTGGTTCGCGCGGCAGCTGATGTGCCTGTCTTTTCCGTTCGACGTGCAGGAGCCCGGTGAGTTGCGCGTCGCGCTGCGCGAGCATGCCGAGCGGACGCTGGCACAGCACGCGGCGTAAAGCGATGGGGGATCAGGCGGTCTTGGTTTGCAAACGGCCGCCGCCGCGATCCTGGCCGTAAAAGCCGAAATTCATGGCCGGGACTTCACCGCTGATCAGCTCGGCGATGGCCTTGCCCGAGCCCGCGCCGTGCGTCCAGCCCAGCGTGCCGTGCCCGGCGTTGACCCACAGCCTGCCCACTTTGGTCTTGCCGATGTAGGGGATGTTGGTGGGCGTGGCGGGGCGCAGGCCGGTCCAGAACTGCGGCGTGCCGCCCTGCTCTTCAAGGCGGGTGTCGCAGACGCCCGGCAGCACTTCTTCGATGCGCTCGGCCAGCATCTTGCAGCGGGCCTTGGCCAGCGGCGTGTCCAGCGAGAGGTCATAGCCGCCGACCTCGATGGTGCCGGCCACGCGCAAATGGCCGCCGAGCCGGCTCATGGCGCATTTGACTTCGTCGTCGATGGTGCTGACAAAAGGCGCGAGTTCCGGCTTGAGCAGCTTGAAGGTGGCGCTGTAACCTTTGCCCGGATAGATGGGCAGGTCGACGCCCACGCTGCGCAGCAGCGGCGCCGTGTAAGAGCCGCAGGCCACGACGATTTCGTCGGCCTTGAGCCGGACCAGTTCTTCGTTCTCGCCGCGGATGGTGCGCGGCCGCACGGCGACGGACTCGATGGCGCCGCCGGTTTTTTCCAGCCGCTCGATGTCGTGGCCGTAGAGGAAACGCGCGCCCCGGTCGGCGCAGCGCTGTGCCAGCGCCTGGGTGAAGACACGGGCGTCGCCGCTTTCGTCGCTGGCGGTGTAAGTGCCGCCCACGATGCGGTGCGCGAAGGACTTGAAGGCCGGCTCTATGGCCAGCAGTTCGGCCGTGCTCACCACGCGGCGCGCCACGCCGTATTTGCGCATCAGGGCCGCGGCCTCGCCGGCCGTGTCGAAGGTTTTGGGGTCGGTGAAGTAGTGCGCGATGCCGCGCTCAAGCCGGTTGTATTCGATGCCGGTGGCGGCCACCACGTCCTTGAGCGCCGCGTGGCTGTAGGCGCCCAGCGCCACCAGCTGCTGCACGTTGCGCTCGAACGCGGTGTCATTGCATTGCGCCAGGAACTGCAGGCCCCAGCGCCACTGCTGCCAGCCTTCGCCGAAGGGCAGCTGCGGACGGAACAGCAACGGCGCGTCGTCCCGGAACATCCATTTCAGCGCCTTGAGCGGCGCGTCCTTGTTGGCCCAGGGCTCGCAATAGCTGACGGAAATCTGCGCCGCGTTGCCGAAACTGGTTTCCAGCGCGGCCCCGGGCTGGCGGTCCACCACCGTGACCTCATGGCCGCGCTCAAGCAGATGCCAGGCGGTGCTCACGCCAATGATGCCCGCCCCTAAAACGACTACTTTCATCCGAACCCCTTTGGAAGCTTCAAGTGTGAAGGATGTTGCTTTCAATTAATAGAAAAATTAAACTCTCAGTGAAAACATCAGAACAGCTAATACAAAGGGATGACGGATGAGCACTTTTGACCCT
This sequence comes from Polaromonas sp. P1_G2, assembly GCF_056405515.1. Classification (NCBI taxonomy): domain Bacteria; kingdom Pseudomonadati; phylum Pseudomonadota; class Betaproteobacteria; order Burkholderiales; family Comamonadaceae; genus Polaromonas; species Polaromonas sp. P1_G2. Next base: position 145 of record NZ_JBFUBY010000056.1, on the reverse strand, counting down.
GATGCGCTTGAATGCCTGGCGGCGATTGTCGAAGAGGGCGGTTTTGAGCGCGCGGCCCAGCGCTTGTCCATCACCCAGTCGGCGGTTTCGCAGCGCCTGCGGGCATTGGAGGCCCAGGTCGGCACCGTGCTGATCGTGCGCAGCC
>NZ_JBFUBY010000055.1:0-28351 GCF_056405515.1 Polaromonas sp. P1_G2 | reverse complement strand
AACTTCTCGTTGGCGCACGACGACGGCCAGAGCAACCGCGACCTGGAAAACTCGGACGAGATCCTGGTGGGCGTGAGCCGCAGCGGCAAGACGCCGACTTCGCTCTACCTTGCCATGCAATACGGCCTCAAGGCCTCGAATTACCCGCTGATCCCGGAAGATTTCGAGCGCCGCCAGCTGCCGCCGGCGCTGGTGCCGCACCGCAAGAAGATCTTCGGCCTGACCATCGCGCCTGAGCGCCTGGCGCAAATACGCAATGAACGCCGGCCCAACTCGAAATACGCGAGCCTGGAGAACTGCCGCGACGAAATCCACGAAGCCGAGGCCATGATGCGCCGCGAAGGCATACGCTGGCTCTCGACCACCACCAAGTCGATCGAAGAGATTTCGACCACCATCCTGCAGGAAATCCGGCCCGAGCGGCTCGAGTACTGAACCGGCCTTATTTGGTCAGTTCCACCAGCATGCGCGCCAGCAGGTAAAAGCGCGGAACGATGCTGTCGATCTCGGCGTACTCGTTTTCCGTATGGATTTCACCGCCCACAATGCCGAACCCGTCCAGCGTGGGCGTGCCCACCCCGGCCGACAGGCTGGCGTCGGCCGCGCCGCCGCTGCCTTCCAGCGTCAGCTTGCGGCCGATTTCACCGTAGATCGCCTGGGCCTTGGCCGCCAGCACGTCCTGTTTGGGGGTTTGCGGCATGGGCGGCAGGCCGCGGCTCAAGGTGGTTTTGACCTCAGTGTCGGGGATCAGCTTGTTGGCCGACACCCTCGCCAAATCCTTTTCGATCCGGTCGAACTCCTCGGGGACGGTCACCCGCACGTCGGCCTTGGCGCTGGCGGCATCCGGGATCACATTGGTGCGATCTCCGGCCTTGAGCACCGTGAAATTGATGGTCGTCTGCTTTTCCTTGTTGCCCAGCTTGCCCAGTTGCAGGACCTGGTGCGCCACCTCCATGGCTGCATTGCGGCCGCTGTCGGGCGCGACACCTGCGTGCGCCGACTTGCCCTTGACTTCCACCGTGGCGGTGCCGCCGCCCTTGCGCCAGATCACCAGCCCGTCCGCGGGCCTGCCAGGCTCAAGGTTGAGCGTGACGTCGTGCTGCCTGGCCACTTTTTCGATCAGCGCGGTGGTCATGGCCGAGCCGGTTTCCTCGTTGTTGTCGAGCAAAAAAGTGATCTGTGCGTAGTCCTTGAAATTGAGCTGCTGCAGGATCTTCAGCGCATACAGGCCCGCGATGATGCCGCCCTTGTTGTCCATGACGCCGGGGCCGTAGGCACGGTTGCCCTTGATGTAAAAAGGCTTGGCCGCCGCCGTGCCTTCCTTGAAGACCGTGTCCATATGCGCCATCAGGAGGATTTTGGCCTTGCCGGTGCCCGTCAGCGTGGCCACCACATTCAAGCCGCCCTCGGGTGTTGCCTGGAAGGTCTCGATGCGCGCGCCAAGCTTTTTCAGCTCATCGACGGAAATCGCGCGCACCTGGGCCAGCCCCTTTTCATAGCCCGAGCCGGAATCGATATTGACCAGCTTCTCCAGCAAGGCCAGCGCCTCGCCTTTGTAGCTTTCGSCTTTTTCGAGGACTGCTTTGTCCGCCTGCGCGTGCGCATGGGGAGCGGCGATGCCGAGCGCAAGTCCGATGGACAAGCCAGATGCAAGCATGGTGCTCTTGAAATTAAACCGCATGTCGATGTTCTCCTGCTTGAATGAATAGGGGGATTTGTGATGCACATCCCGTGCCTGTCGCAGGGACGTGAAGAGTGACCATACATCGAGCAAGGATCAGCGTCGATACGCAGTTCCCGCAGCACATCGGCTAAAGCCCCGTTCCCCCAAGCAGACAGGTTGAAGAGCCCGGCTGTCCCGCATCCTCAGGACCGTATACCCGCCGGCCTGTAACGGCTGGGGTTGGCGCCCGCCGACTTGCGCATCAGGCGCCGCAGGGCGGTGGCGTCTTCGTAGCCGACCTGTTCGGCCACTCGCTCTATGCTCATACGGCTGGATTCAATCAGCATGCGGGCGCGATGCAGCCGCACGCTCTGCACCAGCGCCAGCGTGCTCCGGCCGGTGGCTTCGCGCACACGCCGCGACAGGGTTCGCTGCGACATCGCGAACTCGCCGGCCAGCGCCTCCACGCTGGGTGGGTGCGGCAGGGCCGCTTCGATGCGCGCCATCAGCCGCGCCACCAGTTCATTGCCGTTGGAGAGCATGGCCGGCACCACAAACGGGGCCTGCGCCTGCCGCCCGTCTATCAACAGGACGCGCCCCACGGCGTCGGCCAACCCCACGCCGAACTGTGTGCGCAGCAGGTGGAGCATCAAATCGGTCTGCGCGAAGGCGGCGCCCGCCGTGCTCACGGGACCGTCGGCGCAGACCATGCGGTCGGCATCCACGGTGCAGCGCGGCTCCAGGCGGCGCAGCTCGGCCGCCATCCACCAGGACGTGGTGGCGCGCCGCCCGGCCAGCAGGCCTGCGGCTTGCAGCAGGAACACCGCCGAGCAGGAGGCGGCGACACACCCGCCCCGTGCTGCGTGCGCGGCGACGGCCTGGATAACCCGCTGCGCATCGGCGCTCGCCAGCCCGGCCGCGACCGCTTCGGCGTTGTTCAGGCCCAGCCCCGGGATGATCCAGGTCGCCGCATCAGGGCGATAGCGTTTCGGCAGGGCCGCGGTGTCCACGCGCATGCCGCTGCTCAAGGCCACGGCGCCGCCGGACGGCGACAGCACGCGCCAGCCGGGGCGCGCCAGTTTCAGGCGCGGCGCCAGCGAAGCCGCCGCCTGCAGCACGTCGAGCGTGGCGGCCACGCTGGTCGCGAAAGCGCCGGGCAGCACCAGGATGGTGAAATCGGTCATTGACTGAAAAAGCCTCAAAGATGTCGAAACAGACACTCGCAGTTTATCCGCCGGCGGCGTCCAATGCAGGCTTTCCCACTCCTGAAAGCACGGTCATGACCACTGCCACCGCACAGCGCAGCATCAAAGAAGACGATCCCCTCGACGACTTCACACGCCGCGAGATCACGCTGGACGGCGTGGCCAAAAAAGTCTATCTGGCCGGCTCTGGGCCGGCCGTGATCGTCATGACCGAGATGCCGGGCATCAGCCCGCATGTCGCGCGCTTCAGCCGCTGGGTGCGCGATGCGGGTTTTACCGTCTACATGCCCTCGCTGTTCGGCCGCGACGGCGCGGTGCCCGGTGCGGATGAAGGCGCGGCCGTCTTCCAGCGCGCCTGCGTCAGCGCCGAGTTCCGCGCGCTGCGCGCGAATGAGACCAGCCCGGCCACGCAATGGCTGATGGCGCTGGCGAGGCTCGCCCACCATGAATGCGGCGGGCCCGGTGTGGGCGCCATCGGCATGTGCTGGACCGGCAACTTCGCGCTCTCGATGATGCTGGAGCCTGCCGTGCTGGCACCGGTGCTGGCGCAGCCCGCGCTGCCGCTCAACGACCCGGCCGGGCTGGAGATATCGCCCGCCGACATCCAGGCGGTGCGCAGGCGGCTCGACAAGGAAAAGCTCACCGTGCTGGCCTACCGCTTCGAAGGCGACAAGTTCTGCCGGGCCCAGCGCTTTGCGGCTTATGCCGAGGCGCTGGGTGACCGTTTTGTGGGCCGGGTGCTGCCGGACAGCGCCGCCAACCCCGATGTGCCGCCCTTCTTTTCCACGCATGTGCCCACGCCGCACAGCGTGGTGACGGCCCACCTGGTCGACGAGGCAGGCCAGCCCACGGTTGCAGCCCGCGACGAGATCCTGGCCTTCTTTGCGGAACGCCTTAGCCCAGGACGGCCACGCCCTTGACCTGGGCAAACACGCGGCTGCCGGGCCGCAGTTGCAGCGCCTCAGCCGATTTCTGCGTAATGCGCGCAAGCAGCGCGCTACCGCCGGCGTCCAGTCCCACCATCACCTGGCCCGGACTGTCGGCGGACAGGGCCGTGACGGTGGCGGCAAAGATGTTCTGCACGCTGGTGCCTGTCTGGCGTTCCAGCGTGAGGCTCACGTCACGCGCCTGGATGCGCACGCGCACGCGCTGGCCGACCTGCAGGCTGGGGTTAAGCAGGCTGATGCTGCCGCCGGAAAACTCGGCGTGGCTCATGTGCCAGCCAGGTTCGACGGCGCTGACCACGGCGTCCAGCACCGCGGCCGCGGCGTCGCCATGCGCCAGCGGCAGGTCCAGCCGCGTCATCAGTTCGCGCGTGGGGCCCGAAGCCGTGAYCCGGCCGGCATCCAGCAGCACCAGATGGTCGGCCAGCCGGGCGACCTCGTCGGGCGCATGGCTCACATAGAGCACAGGCATGTCGAGTTCGTCATGCAGGCGCTCCAGGTAGGGCAGGATTTCGGCCTTGCGGGCGATGTCCAGAGAGGCCAGAGGTTCGTCCATCAGCAGCAGGCGCGGGCTGGTTGCCAGCGCGCGTGCGATCGCCACACGCTGGCGCTCGCCACCCGAGAGCGTGCCGGGCATGCGCTGCATCAGCGCTTGCAGGCCCAGCAGTTCGATGGCTTGTTCCAGCGAGACGCGTCGCTGGGCCGCAGGCACGCGGCGCAGGCCGAAGTCGAGGTTGCGGCGCACGTCCAGGTGGGAAAACAGGCTGGCCTCCTGAAACACATAGCCCAGCGGACGCCGGTGCACCGGCAAAAAACCGCCGGCGGCATCGTCCTGCCAGACCTCGCCGTTGACCGAAAGGTAACCGTTACCGGCGCGCTCAAGACCGGCGATGCTCCGCAGCAGGCTGGTCTTGCCGGAGCCCGAAGGGCCGAAGATGGCCGTCACGCCGCGCCCCGGCACGGCCAGCGACACGTCGAGCGAAAAACCGGCGAAGGCACGGCGGAATGAAGCGGCAATGCCTGTGTCGGCGGCCGTCATGCGCCCTGCCCTTTGCGCCGACCCGGCTGCAAGGTATAGAGCGCCAGCAGCACCAGGAAGGAGAACACCAGCAAGCCGCCGGCCAGCCAGTGCGCCTGGCGATATTCAAGCGTCTCCACGTGGTCGTAAATCTGCACCGACATCACACGCGTCTTGCCGGGAATGTTGCCGCCCATCATCAGCACGATGCCGAACTCGCCTACCGTGTGCGCAAAGCCCATGACGGCGGCGGTCAGGTAGGCCGGCCGGGCCAGAGGCAACACCACGCTGAAGAAGGTGTCCAGCGGCGAGGCGCGCAAGGTGGCGGCGGCCTCCAGCGGCCTGTCTCCCAGGGCTTCAAAGGCGTTCTGCAGTGGTTGCACGACGAAAGGCATGGAATACAGCACCGAGCCCGCCACCAGCCCGGCAAAGGTGAACGGCAGCACGCCCCAGCCCAGCGACTGCGTGAGCTGGCCCACCGGGCCGTTCGGCCCCATCAGCACCAGCAGGTAAAAACCCAGCACCACCGGCGGCAGCACCAGCGGCAAGGCCACCAGGGCTCCCACCGGCCCTTTGAGCCGCGAATGCGTGCGCGCCAGCCACCAGGCCAGGGGCGTGCCGGCCAGCAGCAGCAGCACCGTGGTGGTGGCCGCCAGCCGCAGGGTCAGCGCCAGGGCCTGAAGGCTTGCATCATCAAACATGCTTCGGCCAGGTTCAGGGCTCGTAGCCGAAGGAGCGGATCACCGCCCTGGCCTTGTCGGTTTTGAGGTAAGCCATCAGTTGCGCCGCGGCCTTGCTGTCTTTGGCTTTGGCCAGCAGCACCGCGTCCTGGCGGATCGGGCTGTGAAGGTTTGCGGGAACAATCCAGGCCGAACCGGATTTGATCTTGCCGCCTTCGTAGACCTGCGACAGCGCGATGAAACCGAGCTCGGCATTGCCGGTGGAGACAAAGCTGAAGGCTTGCCCAATGCTTTCACCCTGCACCAGCTTGGGCTCCAATGCGGCCTGCAGGCCCAGCTTGTTGATGGWCTCAACGGCGGCCGCGCCATAGGGCGCTAGCTTGGGCGCGGCAATGGCGATCTTTTTTAAGTCACCCTTCTTTAGGACCTCGCCCTGCGCATCGACCACACCCGGCTGGGCCGACCAGAGCACCAGCTTGCCGGTGGCATAGGTAAAGCGGGTGCCATTAACAGCCGCACCTTCCTTTTCGAGCTTGGCAGGCGTCTCGTCATCCGCTGCGAGGAACACTTCAAACGGCGCGCCGTTGGTGATCTGCGCGTAGAACTTTCCGGTTGCGCCGAAGGTCAGCACCGCCTTGTGGCCGGTGTCTTTTTCAAAGTCCGCGGCGATCAGCTTCATGGGAGCGGTGAAGTTGGCCGCCACAGCGACCTGGACGTCTTCGGCCAGCGCCGGGGCCGATGACAACGCGATACACAGCGCCGGCAGCCAGCGCAACATGGTTGGGGACATGGGAGAGCTCCAGTGATGAGATGAAGGGGCCAAGGCATCCGGCCCATTCGCTATTCTATTTTAGAATAGCGCTTCCTGTCCCGAGGCCTTCCATGCAAAAAGCCGCCCCCTCATCGTCCGCCGCCCCCTCCTTCGCCAGTGCCTTCGGCCATGAGCCGGCCGACAAGCGCATCGACATCCTGCGCCTGGTCGGCGAGAGCGGTTCGATCTCGCAGGCGGCGCGCCAGGCCAAGGTCAGCTATAAGGCGGCCTGGCAGGCCATAGACACATTGACCAATCTGGCCGGGGTGGCGCTGGTGGAGCGCGCCGTGGGCGGCTCGGGCGGCGGCGGCGCCACCTTGACCCCGGCAGGCCAGAAGCTGCTGGCGGTCGCCGGCCTCTTGAATGAAACCCGCAGCCAGGTGCTGGCCGCCTTCAAATCCAACGAGCTGCTGCTGCCGCGTGCCCTGCCCGCACTCTCCAACATGAGCGTGCGTACCAGCATGCGCAACCAGTTGCCCTGCCGGGTCAACAAGCTCGAAGTGCGAGGCCAGGTGGCGCGCATACATCTGCAACTGGCCGACGGCACTGCGCTGGTTTCACGCATCACCAAGGCCAGCGCCGAGCTGCTGGGCTTGCAAAAGGGACAAGCGGTGCTGGCACTGTGTAAGGCTACGGCGGTGGCGGTGAGTGCACAAAGCGCCACACCGCCAGGCGTTCAAAACCTCACGGGCCAGGCCGTACGCATCAGCCGCGGCGCCAGCGGCGATGAGGTGTCACTGCAGCTTGATGGCGGCCTGCAGCTCGTGGGTTTTGCGTCTGCGGGCAGCGGACTGAAGACCAAGGCACTGGTGCAGGCCGGGGTCGACGAGTCGGCTGTCGTGATCGCCCTGGCAGCCTAGGTTTTAAACCGGTGCCTCAAACACGTACTGCGAAGGCCCGGCCGCCCCGCCCTGCGGCGCGACCGGATGCGCGACCACACCCCAGACTTTTTCGATGCAAGGAGGCGTGAGCACCTCGGCGGTGGCGCCGCTGCCCACCACCTCGCCGCCCTGCAGCACCACGCAGCGGTCGCTATAGCGCAGTGCAAGATTCAAGTCGTGCAGCACGGCCACCACGCCCACGCTCTGGGCGGTTGCCCAGACGCGCACCAGTTGCAGCATGCGGTGCTGGTGCTGCAAATCGAGCGCGGCCGTAGGTTCGTCCAGCAGCAGCCAGCGTGTGGCCTGGACGCCTGCCGCGCCGGCGGCGGGCTCCCACACCTGCGCCAGCGCGCGCGCCAGATGCACACGCGCCTTCTCGCCGCCCGAGAGCGTGTTGAGCGCGCGGTGCTGCAGGTGTTCGACCGCGGTGGCCCGCATGGCCTGCAGGGGGATGTCCGCCTCCTGCCTGCCCGGATGGCTGCGGTGCGGGTAGCGCCCCAGCTCCACCACCTCGCGCACGGTGAATTCAAAGGCGACCTGGGTTTCTTGCGCCACTGAGGCGCGTACACGGGCGAGTTCAAGCGGCGCATAGGCGGCCAGCGCCTTGCCGGCCAGGTAGACAGCACCGCCTGTGGGTTGGCGCTGGCCGGTCAGCACCGACATCAGCGTGGACTTGCCCGCACCGTTGGGCCCCAGCACGGCGGTGACCTGCCCGGCCGCGAATTGCGCCGAGGCGGCCCGCAGCAGCGACCGGCCGGGCACCTCCACCCCCACGCCCACCACTTCGAGCAGTCCGGCCACGAGCGAAAAATCATGCATGTTTCGTGCGTTCATAGCCGGTTCTTGAAGTGGCGCAGCAGCAGCAAAAAGAAGGGCACACCGACAAAAGCCGTCAGCACGCCCAGCGGCAGCTCGGCGGGCTTGACCACCGTGCGGGCCACGCTGTCGGCGGCCAGCACCAGGGCCGCGCCCAGCAGGGCCGATCCCGGTAGCACGATGCGGTGGTCGGGTCCGGCCACCAGGCGCACGCAGTGCGGCGCCACCAGGCCGATGAAACCAATGATGCCGGTGGTGGCCGTAACGGCCCCCACGGCCAGCGCCGTCACCAGCACGGCAAAACGCTTGACGCGCTCGACCGGCACGCCCAGCAGCGTGGCCTGTGCCTCGCCCAGCGCGATGGCGTTGAGTGGCCGGGCCAGCGTCAGGCCCGCCCCCAGCGCGGCCAGCACAATGGAAAACACCAGCGCCACCGCGCTCCAGCGCGCGCCGCCCAGGCTGCCGAGCAGCCAGAACTGGATGTTGCGCAGCTGTTCGTCGGTGGCCAGGAAGGTCAGATAGCCCAGGCCCGCGCCGGCCAGCGCATTGACGGCAATGCCGGCCAGCAGCATGATGCCGACCCGCGTCGCGCCGTCCTGCTGCGATAGCGCGTACACCAGCACGGTCACCAGCAGGCTGCCCAGGAAGGCCATGAGCACCAGCGTCCAGCTGCCCAGCGTGCGCGGCATCTCGGGAAACCACATGCTGCCGAGCACGATGGCCATGCCTGCGGCCAGCGCCGCGCCACTGCTGACGCCGATGAGCCCCGGGTCGGCCAAAGGATTGCGGAACAGGCCTTGCATCAGCGCGCCCGACATGCCCAGCGCCGCACCGGCGGCTACGCCCAGCAGCAGGCGCGGCAGGCGTATGTTCATGAAGACCAGGTGTTCGGGCGAAGGCTGGCCGCTGCCCGCCAGCATGTCGAGCAGCACATTCCAGAGCTGTAGCGGACTGATGGCGTAAGCGCCGCGCGCGCTGCCGATGAAAAAGCTCAGGGCCAGCAGCAGCACGCCCGCGCCCAGCACCAGCGCCGCCGGCCAGCGCCGGTGGTCACCGTGCAGCGCGGCCTTCATGCGCGGGCCCTGCGCCTGGCGGCATGCGGGGCCGACTGCACCAGCAGCAGCCGGTTCCCTTCGCGGTCGCTGATACCCCATTCCGTGCCCCACTCCTGCTCCACCAGCGCATGCGGCGCCTGGCCGGGCGCTGATTGCAGGGCCATGTGCCACTGTTCGATGTTGTCCACCAGCAGGCGGCAGGCAAAGTGTTGCGGCGCCATGTCGGCGCGGCGCTGCCAGAGCTGCACCGTCACCGATTCGCGTGTGAGCACGGCGATGACGCCGGGCACGCTGTGCCGGACGGCAAAACCCCAGCAATCGCAGTAAAACGCCAGCGCCCGGCGCAAGTCTGCGCAGTGCAGCACGGCCGGCGTGCGGGCGCAGAGGACTTCGGTCATGGCGGCTTTCATGGGCTGGTCGTTCATGCGGCGGCTTTCAGGCCGGCCTGGTGCAGCTCGGCCACGGCCTGCGGCAGGCGCGGGCCGAAGCCGATGAGGTACAGCGCATCCAGCGCCACCAGCGCGCGGCGCTTGTAGGCCGGTGTGAGCTCCAGGCCGGGGCGCTGCCAGAATTTTTCGAGCCCGCCGCTGGCCTCCACGCCCTGCGTGGTGGTGACGATCACGTCAGGCGCGGATGTCACCAGGGCTTCGGGCGTCATGGCGCGGTAGCCGCTGAAATTGGTGCTGCCGCCGATCGTGACCAGGGYGTTGTCCAGGCCCGCGAAGGTGAACATCGCATGCGCGGCGGTTTTCTCGCCGGCCACCTGCGGCGAACCCGAATGCGTGAGGATGAACACGGCACGGGGCTTGCGGCCGGTTTTGCGGGCCACTGCGGCCAGCACTTCCGCCCATTGGGCATCGAGTTTGGCCTGCAGCGCGGCAGCCTGCGCGACCCGCGAGGTTGCGCGTCCGACGGCGGCGACCTTGCGCTGAACCTCGGCCCAGCTGTGGTCGGCCTCGACCAGTTCGACCTTGACGCCGGCGCTGCGGATCTGGTCCATCACCACGCCAGGGCCGGCTTCCGTCGTGCCGATGACGGCATCGGGCTTGAGCGACAGCAGCCCTTCCGCCGAAAGCTGGCGCATGTAGCCGACCTTCGGCGTGTGCAACGCCGCGGCCGGAAAGAGGCTGGTGGTGTCGGTGCCGACCAGTTGCTTTTCAGCGCCCAGCGCGTAGACGATTTCCGTGGTCGCGCCGCTCACCGAGACGATACGCGGCATCTTCGCCGCTACCGTCGCCTGCGCCTGCGCAGCAGTCGCAGACAGGCCGCAGACGCTGGAGACGGCGGAAACCGCCGGCAGTGAAAAATACCGCAAGGCGTCGCGCCGGCGGATTGGAGTTGGGGCTGCTGTCATGGGAAGCCTTGTGGGGAAGTGTTTTGCTCAAGGAAGTCTTCATGCGATGTTCTGCGCGATGCGCCAGAGCACGCCGGACGGGTCGCAGAGCACGAGGTCGCGCTGGCGCCAGGGCTGGTCTTGCGGCGCAACGGTGCGCACGCCGTAGCGGCCGGCCACGTCCGCCTGCTGCAGTCGCGCCCACCAGCTTTCCACATCCTGCACGATCAGGTGCATCATGAAATTGCTGGCGTGCTCGGCCAGGTAAAAGTTCTGCAGGAAGAAGGCCGTGTCACCCAGGCGCATATAGGCCAGGGTGTCGTCCGACCATGGGATCTCAAACCCCAGCTCTTCATAAAAGCGTTTGGACAGCGCGAAGTCTTTCGCAGGCACAAAGGCCTTGATCTCAACCGCGCCGAAACCGCTTGCGCCACCGCTCATGCGGCTTCCTTGAGCCTGGGCAGCCGCGCCACGATTTCGCGCCAGGCCTGCAGTTCGGGAACGCCGGGTTTGCGGGCGCCGAAGAACATCGCCATCAGTTCGCCAGCGCCGTCGAAGACCTCGACCGAGGTGACCAGGCCTTCGGTGGTGGGCTTCTCGACAATCCAGGCGCTCTTGACCATGTCTTCGCGCAGGTGCAGGTTGAAGCCGGCATCGAGCACGTTGATCCACTGCGCGGTCGGGGTGACCATGGGTTCGACGCGCTTGACCGGCCCGGTGTGGATCTGGATGCAGCCCAGGCTGCCGACAAACACCATGATGGGCGTGCCGTCCATGGAGGCTTCGTCGAGCAGCTTGCGGACGATCGTCAGGTCGGCCTTCCGGGTGAAGCGGCCCTCGACCAGGCGGAAGGCTTGCTGGCGCTCGGCGCCGGCCTTGCCGATCAGGCCGAAAAATTCGTGCGTGTCCTTCATCTCGCTCCAGTCCTGGGCCAGTGCTGCGGCGTCGATGTCCGCATCAGGCTTGGGCGCGGGCTTGGGGATGGCGGGCGTGAAAGCGTAAGCCTTGTCTGCGTCGGTGAACTGGTTGGCCACGTCCCTGAAGGCTTCGCGATCGGTCTCGGGCCGCGCAAACACCTTGTGCACGGCCACACCATGCGCGTCAAAAAACTGCAGGCTTTCCGAAGCCGGGTTCTTGGGGTCGTTGGCCGGCTCAAAAACGTAGAAGCCGGCATGCCAGCGGCTGAAGAAGATGCGCAGGTCGATTTCTTCGCCGAGCGCCAGGCCCATATGGCCCTGCGCGCTGATGTTGCGGTAGACGCCGGTTTTTTCATGCACGGTGGATTCATTGCGCGTGAGCGCCATGACCGGCCCGCACAGCTCCAGCGCCTGCAGGATCTCGACCCACGGGCCTTTGAGCGGCGTGGCCTTGAGGGCAAGCTCGTGCGCACCCGCGTGGGCGGCGACGGCCTGGCCTTCGGTGATGCCTATGCTCTCGGCCGCATCCTTGGCGCGCTTGCCGCTGCTGCGCGCGGCGGCGAATCGCTCGCGCAAGGCGGCTGGGTTCAGGGATGCAGTGCCGGCATCTGCCTGGCTTGCGGCGTCGGGCCGCATCTGGGTTTGAAGGACTGCGCTCATTGAAGGGTCTCCGGGGTTGTGTGCCAAAGCACGCGGTGGGTATCAGAATGGTCCGCAGGCAAAAGCCCCTGCTGTGGCTGCTCGGGGCCCGGCTGCAGCACCCGCACCCACAAGGGGTGCAGGTTGGCGGCAATGGCCCTGAAGTTCGGTGGCGCTGCCGGGTGGCGCGACAGCATGAAGAGGTTGGCGATGATTTTTTGGGTCAGCAAGGCGCGCTGCCCGTCGCAGCAGGCCTGTGCGTGGCCGGTCATCAGGGCCAGCGTTCCGGCCAGCAGGGCTTCCGCCGGGGGCATGCCCTGCGCATCGGCCGCAGCGGTTTCGCCATCGTTGACGCCGTGGTCGGAGAACTGGCTCATATGTTTTTCGCTTTCCTCTGTTTGTCAAAAAAGGGTTCAGGACGAAATCGGAAAAATCAGAAATCAGCGACCAGCGAGACGTTGAAATAACGACCCGGCTGGCTGTAGGCGTCGCGGAAGGAGGAGTTGGCCGCCACACCGCGGACATCCGACCAGTTCCAGTACTTCTTGTTCGTCAGGTTGATAAGGCCGGCGTTCAGGCGCAAGGTTTTGCTGAAACGCCACTGGCCGGTCAGGTCCAGCGTGGTCGCGGACGGCACGGCGAATTGCGTGGTCGCCACAGGCACCGCCGGCGGCGAGGCGGCAATGGCCTGCGCGCTGATGTCGTCGAACTTCTTGGCGGAATGGTGGCTTGCATCCAGGCGTACGTCCCAGGTCGCGGTTTCGTACTTCAGGCCGACGCTGAGCTTGGCCGGGTCTATGGTGTCCAGCGGCTTGCCGGTGTTCTTCACCGTACCGCGGGTGTAGCCGTAGGAGAACGGCGTGCTGAGCTTGCCGTCGCCGACCTTGCCCCAGTTCATGTCGCCCTTGATTTCAAAACCGCTGATGGTCGCGTTGTCGATGTTGATCGACTGGATCACGGCGGGGTTGCCCGGGTTGCCGAAGGCGCCGCTCACGATGGCGCCGTCCTGGATCAGGTCTTTGAAGCGGCCGTAAAACACGGCGGTGTCGAAACTCAGCTGCTCCAGGCGTCCGCGCACGCCGAATTCGACGTTCCGGCTTTTCTCTGGCTTGAGGTTGGGGTTGGGCACGGTGCGGTAGCCGCCGGCAAGGTTCTGGAAGAAACCGTTGACCTGGCCGGCATTGGGCGCGCGGAAACCGCTTGCATAGTTGCCGAAGAAACTCCACTGCGGCGTGGCGCGGTAGATGACGCCGACCTTGGGCGACACGGCCGAGCCCGACAGCGAGACGGCGGGCACCGGGAAGCCGGCCTGCGCCGCGTCGATCTTGAAGCTGTCCGCGCGCACGCCCGGCGTCACGCTCCAGTCGCCCAGAATGAACTCGTCCTGCACGTAAAAAGCCGTGGCGGTTTCGGTGGTGTCGGGGAAGCGTTTGAGCGGGAAGGTTTCGCCGGCGGGTGGCACCAGGCCGGTCTGCAGGTTTTCGATTTTCGCGCTGGTGTGGTCCAGGCCGTAGGTGATCTTCTGCGCCGAGTTGGCGCCCATGCGGAGGGTCTTGTCGGCCTGGACGCTGRCCTGCAGCGTACGCTCGCTGTAGGTCGTGTCACGCACGCGCTCCTGCGGCAACGCCGTACGCCGCTCATAGGTGTAATCGTTGGACTTCGCATCCTGGTAGCTGAGCACCGTCTGGATGTTGTCGGTGACCGCGGTGTCTACCTTGTACTTGGCATCCCAGGTCAGCCGGTCGCGGTCCATCTTTCCGGTCGAATAGGAGTCCAGCACCGTGGCCGAACGCGCGGTCAGCAGGTTGTAGTCGCTCTTCTTGTCGACGTGCTCGAAGGTGATGACGTGTTTTTGCGAAGAGCTCGGGTTCAGCACGACCTTGGCCAGCAGCGAGTTGGCCTTGTCCTTTTGCGGGTTGGGCTGGGTGCGGGTAAAGCCGGTGCCGCCGACATCACCACGGTTTTCCAGCTCCTTGCCGCTACTGGTGGCCACGCTCAGCTGCCAGGCCAGCATCTCATTGACGCGGCCGGCGATGGTGCCGCTGGCGGCGGTTTCATTGTTGTCGCCGCTGTAGCCGATGGATGCACGGCCGCCCAGCGACTTGCCGTCTCTCAGGTAATCGTCCGGCTCATTGGTGATGAAGTTGACCAGGCCGGCAATGCCGTCGGAACCATACAGCACCGAGGCCGGGCCCTTGACGATTTCAATGCGCTTGATGAGGTCAATGGACAGGCTGTCGCGCCCAAAAGAGTTGGGGCTGAAGGCATAGCTGCGCGGAATGCGGATGCCGTCGACCATCATCAGCACGCGGTTTCCATCGAGGCCGCGGATGTTGAAGCCGGCGTTGCCTTCGCGGCCGGTATCGCCTTGCGCCAGGCCGAAACGCGCGGGCGCCCGGCGCACCGAAACGTTGGGGATGTTTTTGGCCGCGTCGCGGATGTCCCTGATCTGCCCCTGCTCGATGTCCTCGGCGTTGATCACGTCGATGGTTTGTGGAATGTCTTCCACCAACTGCTCGTTGCGCGAACCGCTGACGACGGTTTCTTTCAGGGCGGCGACTTGCACCGCGGCGGTCATGGCCGGTGCGGCCGATACGACCGTTTGCGCCTGCGCGGCAAAGCCGGCACCACAGGCCAGAGCGGTCAACAGGGAGATTTCGCGCAGCGCGAAACGCGAGGAAGGATGGATGGAAGTCATGCAAGCCCAAAGTAAGAGGTTTGGAGGGCTTGCTGCTGCAACGGAGGAAGCTGTCGGCTTCGCGTCGCTTGTGGCTGGCTCTGGAAAAATCGAAGTATATGCGAATTGTTCTCATTCGCAACATTTGGATGCAAAATAGCCCGAGGAGTAGCGTGGCTGGTGCGTCTCGGCCTCCGTCCGTCACGCCCGGGTCACAGCGGCTGACGAGGATGAACAGGCAAATCCGGCGCGACGCCTATTCGATAAATAGCCAATAACTATCGAACAATGATGTTTTTAATAGTTATACTATCGTTTCGCAAGCATTTTTAACCAGCCTATAGGAAGCTATCCAGATGTCCCTGATCAATACCCAAGTCCAGCCCTTCAAAACCCAAGCCTTTCTCAATGGCAAGTTCATCGACGTTTCAGACGAATCGCTGAAGGGCAAATGGTCGGTCCTGATCTTCATGCCGGCTGCATTCACGTTCAACTGCCCCACGGAAGTGGAAGATGCGGCCGACAACTACGCCGAATTCCAGAAGGCCGGCGCCGAGGTCTACATCGTGACCACCGACACCCATTTCTCGCACAAGGTCTGGCACGAAACCTCCCCCGCAGTCGGCAAGGCCAAGTTCCCGCTGGTGGGCGACCCGACCCACACGCTGACCAAAGCCTTTGACGTGTTCATCCCTGAAGAAGGCCTGGCACTGCGCGGCACCTTCGTGATCAACCCCGAAGGCGTCATCAAGACCGCTGAAGTGCACTCCAACGAGATCGCACGCGACGTGAAAGAAACCCTGCGCAAGCTGAAGGCAGCCCAGTACACCGCCGCACACCCCGGCCAGGTCTGCCCTGCCAAGTGGAACGAAGGCGCCAAGACGATCGCCCCGTCCATCGACCTGGTTGGCAAGATTTAAGAACCCTGCCGTCCTCCTGACAAAGGCCCGGGGGCCCGGCACATGTGTGCCGTCCCGGGCTTTTTTGTTCCCTTTTGTTCCCTTTTGATCCCGTTTTGCCATTGAAAGTGAGTCCGCCATGCTCGACGAAGCCACCAAAGCCCAACTGAAAAGTTACCTCGAACGCGCCACGCAGCCGATTGAAATCGTTGCCTCGCTCGACGACAGCGAAGGCTCTGGCGAAATGCTGTCGCTGCTGAAGGACGTTGCCGAGGCATCGCCACTGGTCAAGCTGACCGAAAGCCGCGACGACAAGCACCGCAAGCCTTCGTTCTCCATCAATCGCCCCAGCGAAAACCACGGCCCGCGTTTTGCCGGCCTGCCCATGGGCCATGAATTCACCTCGCTGATCCTCGCGCTGCTGCAGATCGGCGGTTACCCCCCCAAGGTCGAGCAGGCCGTGCTGGACCAGATCCGCGCGCTCGACGGCGATTTCGAGTTCGAAATCTATGTCTCGCTGACCTGCCACAACTGCCCCGACGTGGTCCAGGCGCTGAACCTGATGGCGGTGCAAAACCCGCGCATCCGCGCCACCATGATTGAAGGCGGCATGTTCCAGGAAGAAGTCAAAGAACGCCAGATCATGGCCGTGCCCACCGTGTTCCTGAACGGCACCGAGTTCGGCCAGGGCCGCATGAGCCTGGAGGAAATCCTCGCCAAGATAGACACCAGCGGTGTCGAACGCGAAGCCAAAAAGATTGACGGCAAGGAAGCCTTTGACGTGTTGATCGTCGGCGGCGGCCCGGCCGGCGCCGCGGCGGCTGTGTATGCCGCTCGTAAAGGTATACGCACAGGCGTGGCCTCGGAGCGTTTCGGCGGCCAGGTGCTGGACACCATGGGCATCGAGAACTTCATTTCCATCAAGGAAACCGAAGGACCGAAATTCGCCCATGCGCTGGAAGAACACGTGCGCAACTACGACGTGGACATCATGAACCTGCAGCGCGCCAAGGCCTTGATCCCGAACAGCGGCCCGGACAAAAACCTGATCGAAGTCCAGCTCGAAAGCGGCGCTTCGCTCAAGAGCAAATCCATCGTGATCTCGACCGGCGCGCGCTGGCGCAACATCAACGTGCCCGGCGAGCACGAGTTCAAGAACAAGGGCGTGGCTTATTGCCCGCACTGCGACGGGCCGCTGTTCAAGGGCAAGCGCGTGGCGGTCATAGGCGGCGGCAATTCGGGTGTCGAGGCGGCCATCGACCTGGCCGGCATCGTCGGCCATGTGACGCTGATCGAATACGACACCGCATTGCGCGCCGACGCCGTGCTGCAGCGCAAGCTGAACAGCCTGCAGAACGTGACGGTCATCACCAACGCGCAGACCACCGAAATCACGGGTGACCAGAAAGTCAACGGCCTGGTTTACAAGGACCGCGCCGGCGGTGAGCTGAAAACCGTGGCGCTCGAAGGCGTGTTCATCCAGATCGGACTGGTGCCCAACACCGACTGGCTCAAGGGGACGGTCGAGTTGTCAAAGCACGGCGAAATCATCGTCGACGCCAAGGGCCAGACCTCGGTTCCCGGCGTGTTCGCGGCCGGCGACGTGACGACGGTGCCCTTCAAGCAGATCATCATCGCGGCCGGTGAAGGTGCGAAGGCGGCCCTCAGCGCCTTTGATTACCTGATCCGCAGCCCTATCCCCGCGTGATGCGCTGAAGCTCCAATAGCCGCCCTGACCGGGCGGCTTTTTTTTGCCCGAAAACCCGCTAGTCCGACCCAAAACCGCAGCGCCGCCGGTTTCCTGGCGATCCTCCCCGGAGTTTTGACTTGCCCATCTCGCACCTGCCGCGCGCCGGACGCGCCACACACCGCCTGGCCCCGTTCACCGCCCTCTCCCTGGCCGCCGCGCTTCAAGGCGCCTACGCCCAGACCCCGACCCCTGCCGAAACCACCTTGCGCGAAGTGCAGGTCAGCGCCGACCAGGAAAAAGAAACCGCCACCGGCCCGGTGATCGGCTACCGCGCCAAAAGAGCCTCCACGGCCACCAAGACCGATACGCTGCTGTCCGAAACGCCGCAGGCCGTCACAGTGGTCACCAGCCAGCAGATCACCGACCAGGGCGCCGCCAACCTGCAGGATGCCCTGGGCTACGCCGCCGGCGTGCGCTCCGACGCTTATGGGCTGGACTCGCGGACCGATTCGGTGCGGGTGCGCGGCGCCAACCCCGACAACTACCTTGACGGCCTGCGCGAGGCCTACGGCTACTACACCAGCCGCACCCGCGCCGATCCCTACACGCTGGAACGCCTGGAGGTGCTGCGCGGCCCCTCGGGCATGCTGTTCGGCGCGGGCACGGCCGCCGGGGTGATCAACATGGTCAGCAAAAGGCCGCAGGCCGAAGCGCAGCGCGAAGTGGGCGTGCAGTACGGCAGCCATGGCCGCAAGCAGTTCCAGGTCGACCTGACCGGACCCTTGACGCAGGACGGCGAATGGCTGTACCGGCTGGTCGCGCTCAAGCGCTCATCGGACACCCAGGTGGACTATGTGCCGGACGACCGCAGCCTGGTCGCGCCTTCGCTGACATGGCGGCCCAGCGCCGCCACCTCGCTGACCTTGCAGGCGCTCTGGCAAAAAGACAAGAGCGGCTCGACCTCGCAGTTCTTTCCGTGGGAAGGCACGCTGCTGCCCAATCCCAACGGCCGCCTGCCCACGAACCGTTTCATCGGCGAACCCGGCGACTACTACAACTCCGAGCGCAAGACTCTGGGCTGGCTGTTCGAGCACAGGTTCAACGACAGCTGGACGGTGCGCCAGAACTTCCGCGTTTCGAGCAACGAGAACGACAACCGCTACCACTATGGTGACTTCTTCACCAGCCCGGGCAGTTGGGGCTCCGATCCGGTGACCAAGCGGCGGCTGGGCCGCATCAACGACAGCTCGCTGACGCGCAACCGCATCACCGCGCTGGACAACCATGCCGAGGGCCATTTCAGCACCGGCGCGCTGCAGCACACGCTGCTGTTCGGGGCGGACTTCGCGCGCCACCGCGAGAACGTCTGGTCGGGCGCGACCGTCAGCGAGATAGACGCCTATGCACCGGTCTACGGCAACCTGCTGGTGCCGGATCGCACCGCGCTGCCGCGCACCACGCAGCGCCAGACCGGCCTGTATGTGCAGGACCAGATGAAATGGGATCACTGGATCGTCACGGCGGGCCTGCGCCATGACAAAGCCGTCGCGGGCGCCGAAGGCAGCCCCGAAGAGAAAAGCACGGCCACGACCAAACGCCTGGGCCTGATGTACGCCTTTCCTTCGGGCTGGTCGCCGTATGTGAGTTACAGCGAATCCTTCACGCCGCAGGCCGCCATCAAGGGCCGGTTGTTCAAGCCGCTGCGTGGCGAGCAGTGGGAACTGGGCCTGAAGTACGAGCCGGCGGGCCGCGCGCTGGCCTACAGCGCCGCGCTTTATGACCTGCGCGAAAAAAACCAGATCGCCTCGCCGCTGCCCGACGTCTACACCCAGGTCGGCGCCACGCGCACCAAGGGGCTGGAGCTCGAAGTCAAGGGTCCCGTCACGCCCAACCTGGAACTGGTTGCGCATTACAACTACACCGAGCTGGACAAACAGCTCGAAGGCCTGCCCAAGCACCAGGCCAGCGTTTGGGCCAAGTACCGTTTCTCCATCGGCGGCGTGAACGGCTTCTCGGCCGGCGCCGGGGTGCGCTGGATGGGCGCCTTCAATGACCAGCAGGGCGGCGGCAACGGCCCGCAGATTCCCAGCGCCGCGCTGCTGGACCTGATGTTCGCCTATGACACCGCGAACTGGCGTTACGCCGTCAACATCAACAACGCGACCGACAAGACCTACTTCAGCACCTGCCTGGCACGCGGCGACTGCTGGTATGGCGCGCGGCGCAACGTGGTGGCCAGCGCCACCTACCGCTTCTAGGCCCCTCAAGGAGAACCACGATGAACAGCCGCAAAATCAAAACCTGGACCTGGATCCATAAATGGAGCAGCCTGGTCTGTACTGCTTTCATGCTGCTGCTGTGCCTGACCGGCCTGCCGCTGATCTTTCACCATGAGATCGGCCACCTGCTGGGCACGGAAGTGGAAGCGCCCGACTTGCCCAAGGGCACGCCGCGCGCCAGCCTCGACAGCGTGATGCAGGTGGCGCAGGCGCTGCACCCGGGCAAAGTGCCCATGTTCGCCTCGCACGAGATCGACGACGACCGCTTCTGGTACGTCACGCTGGGCGACACGCCGACCTCCGAGGTCGGGAACAAAACCGTGGCCGTCGATGCGCGCACCGCGGCGGTGCTGGCCCAGCCCAAGTTCGACGAAGGCTTTATGTACATCATGTTCAAGCTGCACGTGGACCTGTTCGCCGGGCTGGCCGGCAAGCTCTTCCTGGGCTTCATGGGCTTGCTGCTGCTGGTGGCGATTGTCTCGGGCGTGGTGCTGTACGCGCCCTTCATGCGCAAGCTTGACTTCGGCGCCGTGCGGCAAAGCCGGCCGCGCGCCAAATGGCTGGACCTGCACAACCTGCTGGGCGTCGTGACGCTGGTATGGGCCTTCACCGTGGGCGCAACCGGCATGATCAACACCTGGGCCGACCTGCTGATCAAGTACTGGCAGTACGACCAGCTCAGCGCGCTGCTGGCACCCTACCAGGGACAAAAACCGCCGGCACGCCTGGCCTCGGTGCAGCAGGCGGCATCGTCGGCCACCGCGCTCGCGCCCGACATGAAGATGGCCTTCATCGCCTTTCCGGGTACGACCTTTTCCAGCCCGCACCATTACACGGTGTTCCTGCGCGGCAACGAGCCCTTCAACTCGCGCCTGCTCAAGCCGGTGCTGGTGGACGCGGGCACCAACGCGCTCACCGCCAGCCCGCCGCTGCCCTGGTACCTCACGGCGCTGCTGGTGTCGCAGCCGCTGCATTTCGGCGACTACGGCGGCATGCCCATGCAGATCCTCTGGGCGCTGCTGGACGTCGCCACCATCATCGTGCTGGGTAGCGGCCTCTATCTCTGGGTCAAGCGCCGCAACCCGGCCGCGGCTGCGAAGCCTGCCACGTCCGTGGCCGCGCGGGAATCGCATGTTCTTTCCCACAAGGCGCCAGGCGGTACGGCATGAGCGCGCCACAAACGCCCTCTTTCTGGCGCATGTGGGGCTGGCCCCTGGTGCTGGGCCTTCTCAGTGCCAGCGGCCTGCTGACGGCATTGGTGTCCGACGGTTTGGGCGACTGGTGGGCCTGGCTCGGCCTGGGCGTGCCGGTGGCCGTGATGGCCTGGTTCGCATGGGTGCCGCGCAAGCCGGCCAGGCACTGAGCGCGACGGGCGAAACCTTGGCGCCGGCGTGGTGTCGAGGTGGTCGCGCACCATCGCTTCGCGCAGGCGATAAAATACGGCGCTGCTCACGCACGATCTGAAGGCCTGGACTGAAGGGGTGCGCGGCGGGCTTTATGCCCTCTTGCATCGTTCTAATTACTTTTCGTTCTTTCCTTCTTCTTTTTTCTCATGAGCGCCTTTAACACCGAACGCATTATTTCCGTCCACCACTGGACCGATACGCTCTTCAGCTTCACCGCCACGCGCGACCCGGGCTTTCGCTTCGTCAACGGCCAGTTCACCATGATCGGCCTGCCGGTGGACGGCAAACCGCTGATGCGCGCCTACAGCGTGGCCAGCGCCAACCATGAAGACCAGCTGGAGTTTTTCAGCATCAAGGTGGCCAACGGTCCGCTGACCTCGCGGCTGCAGCACTTGCAACCCGGCGACGACATCCTGGTGGGCCGCAAGCCCACCGGCACGCTGCTGTTGCAAAACCTGCTGCCCGGCAAAACCCTGTGGCTGCTGGCCACCGGTACCGGCCTGGCGCCCTTTCTCTCGCTGATCAAGGATCCCGACACCTACGAGCGCTTTGAGCGCGTGGTGCTGGTGCACGGCTGCCGCACCAGCGCCGAGCTGGCCTACCGCGGCTTGATCGAGCACGAGTTGCACGAGCACGAGTTCCTCGGTGAGCTGGTGCGCGGGCGCTTGCTCTATTACCCGACCGTGACGCGCGAACGCTTTCGCAACGAAGGCCGCATCACCGAGCTCATGCAGTCAGGCAAGCTCTACAGCGACCTCGGCCTGCCGGCGCTCTCGGCGGACAACGATCGCCTGATGCTGTGCGGCAGCCCCGACATGCTGCGCGACATCAAGGCCATGCTGGAAGCACAGGGCCTGGAAGAAGGCAATATGCAGCACGCCGGCCACTTCGTCGTGGAACGCGCCTTCGCTGAGCGCTAGGCGTCGGTTCGCTGCAATACGAACGGTTCTCACAATCAAACGCAAGCAGACCGCGACAGCAGGGGAATGCTTGAGTTGTCGCCTGCGGCCAGTGACAATGGGCGATCCGCACAACAACGATAAGGAATTCCCATGAAAGGCGACGCACAAGTCATCGCTCATTTGCAGGCGCAGCTCAAGAATGAGCTGACGGCCATCAACCAGTACTTTTTGCACTACCGCATGTACAAGCACTGGGGCCTGGACAAGCTGGCCAAGAAGGAATACGAGGAATCCATCGGCGAAATGAAGCATGCCGACAAGCTGATGGACCGTATCTTCWTGCTTGACGGCCTGCCCAACCTGCAGGACCTGGGCAAGCTGATGATCGGCGAGGACGTGCTGGAGGCCCTGAACTGCGACCTCAAAGCCGAAACCGGTGCACAGGCAACGATCAAGGACGGCATCGCCCACTGCGAAAGCGTTCGCGATTACGTCTCACGCGACCTGCTCCAGGAAATCCTGGACGACACGGAAGAGCACATCGACTTCCTGGAAACCCAGATCGAACTGGTCGCCAAGGTGGGCATTCAGAACTACCTCCAAAGCCAGATGGGCGAAGTCAGCTAATCACGCTGCAGCGGGCAAATGCCCGTCGCGCGCAAAAATGGGGCCTGCGGGCCTCATTGTCGTTTTCAGGGATCTCTGAGCGCCAGCCTGCCAGCCTTCCAGTTTGCGTTGCAGCGCAGTCCCCATCTTTCTCAAAGCCCGTGCGGCCTTAAAACACCCGCGCATTCGTTTTGGCATTTCCGCCACAAAAGCAGCCCTTCCCGCACGCGTTCTTGATCGTTTCGAAACAAGATATTACGAATCATTATCATTTGATATACACTTCGAGCGAACTTTTCGCGCCAGCCAACTCGTCTCGCCAACCGGTGATTTCGAGCCAGCCAAGCTTTTTTTCCTGAACCCGGTCCGCCTGCCGAATGGCTGGCTGGACCCTGCTTGGAGGCCATCTTGGCACACCCGTCCGCTCGCGCCGCACGAACTGCGCGCAATAAAAAAAACCGCAATGCCGGTACTAACAACAACGTCTCCCCTCTCGCTGCACCAGCGTCCGACATAGCCCTGTTGCCGCTGGGCGCGCTGATGCTGGCGGTTTCGGTGTCCGGCTGGGCGCAAAGCGTCACACCCGCTCCCGCTGCCGCAGGCACCACCGCCTCCACGCCGGCCGAAGGCAAGAGCCTGGCTCCCGTCACGGTCACGGGCACCCGCGACCGCGCGAACCAGACCTACCAGAGCGGCGTCACCAGCGTCGGCAAGATGCCCGTGCCGGCCAAAGACATCCCACAGTCGCTGACGGTGGTCAACGAAAAGCTGATTCACGACCAGGGCAAGGACAGCTTCAAGAGCGCGCTCGAAAACGTCATCGGCATCACCTTTGAAGCCGGTGAAGGCGGCCGCGTCGGTGACAACGTCCGCTTGCGTGGCTTCAGCGCCGCCGGCGACATGTATTCCGACGGCATGCGCGACATCGCCCAATACAACCGCGACCTGTTCAACGTCGAGCGCGTGGAAGTGCTGCGCGGCGCGGCGTCCATGCTGTTCGGCCGCGGCTCCACCGGCGGCATCATCAACCAGGTCAGCAAGCAGGCACGCCTGATCACCGAACACGAGGTGAATGCCACCGTCGGCACCAAGGGCTACCAGCGCTACCAGGGCGACTTCAACTTCAAGCTCGGTGATGACGCGGCCTTGCGGATCAACGCCATGGCCACCGACAGCGACGGCCGCGGCGAAAACGCCAGCGCCTCCACCCACCGCCGCGGCCTGGCGCTGGACTACCGCTTCGGCATCGGCACGGCCAACGAATTTGAGGTCAGCTACTACCACCTGCACTACAACGACAAGCCCGACTGGGGTTTTGCGTGGTTCAACAGCCGCCCCGCTCCCCTGACCGAAAAATTCTGGTACGGCCTGAACACCGACTTCCAGAACGACAAGGCCGATGCCGTCACCTTGAGCCACACCCACCGCTGGGCCGACGGCAGCAGCCTGAAAACCACGGTGCGTGATGGCTACTATTCCCGCACGCTGCGCGCCACGCAAGCCAGCTTCGCCGCCGGCACCACGCTGGCCAACCTGAACGCCAATACCCTGGTCAGCCGCGGCAACACCAGCGCCGGCAATGCCAAGGCAGGCAACGAGCACCACACCTTCCTGCAAACCGACTACCTCACCACCACCCAGTGGTTCGGACGCAAGAACAGCCTGCTGATCGGCGCCGAATACGCGGTCGAGAATTCCGATCGCCTCAGCTATCCTCTCCTGACGGGTGCCAAACCGGGCACCACGGTGGGCAACCCGATCAGCACCGGCATCGGCGGCAACTACACGCAGAGGCTGGAAACGTCCTTCAAGGCCACCACGCTGGGCCTGTACATGCAGGACACGATTGACCTCACGCCTTACTGGAAGCTGGTCGCCGGCCTGCGCGTCGACAACTTCAAGGCCGACTACGATCGTCCCACCGGTGCGCCCCCCAACAATGGAAGGCTCTCCAGGTCCGACAGCCTGTTGAGCAAACGCCTGGGCGTGATGTACCAGCCGACCGACGAGGTCAGCTACTACGCCGCCTACGGCACGTCGTTCAACACTTCGGGCGACCTGTACCAGTTCGACCCGAACTCGGCCAATACGGCGCCTGAAAGCAGCCGCAACATGGAGATCGGCGCCAAGTGGGAACTCTACGGCGGCGACCTTTCGCTGCGCGCAGCACTTGCCCGCACCGAGAAGTACAACGAGCGCAACACCGACATCGATACCAACACTAACTCCTATCTGTTGTCCGGCAAGCGCCACACCGACGCACTCGAATTCGAGGTCGCCGGCCGCATCACGCCACAGTGGGATGTCTTTGCCGGCATTGGCTTCCTGAAGGCCAGGATCGACCAATCGGGTTCCAACGCAGCGGGCCAGGCCGAAGTCGGGCAGAACCCGGGCCTGAGCCCGAGCCGCCAGGCGACCTTGTTCACCACCTACCGCATCGGCGATAAATGGCGCATCGGCGGCGGCTTCACCGGCGTCAGCACGAACAAGCCGGCCAACAGTGTCACCAGCACCAACCGCGCGCCGGGCTACGTGAAGGCCGATGCACTGCTGGAATATCGCATCAACGAAGGCAACACCGTCAAGCTCAACATCGACAATGTGTTCAACAAGGTGTACTACAACACGCTGTACCGCGGCTTTGTGGCGCCCGGCGACGCGCGCAGCGTGCGCGTGACGCTGACCAGCAAGTTCTGATTTCAAACAGAACTTTTCCAAGGTTTCAGGCACCTGGGGGATACTCCGGGTGCCTTTTTTCATTTCAGCGCTCTTTCCGGAGATTCCTCCATGCTGCTCCGCATTCACCAAGCCCTCCAGCCAGCCGAACTCGCGCAGGTCCGCCAGCTGATCCTGGGCGCCGACTGGGCCGACGGCCGCATCACCGCCGGCAGCCAGAGCGGCACCGTTAAAAACAACCTGCAGCTGCCGGAAGACCTGCCGGCCGCCCAGCAAGCCCGCCACATCGTGTCAGTGGCGCTGGCCCGCAACCCGATGTTCGTCACCGGCGCACTGCCAAAGTCGGTTTACCCGCCGCTTTTCAACCGCTATGGCGGCGATGCCAACAGTTTCGGCAACCACATCGACAACGCCGTGCGCACGCATGCCGCCACCGCGCGCCACGTGCGCACCGACATCTCCTGCACGCTGTTCCTGAGCGATCCGGCCAGTTACGACGGCGGCGAGCTGGTGGTCCAGGACACCTACGGCGAGCAACGCATCAAATTCGAGGCCGGCGACCTGGTGATGTACCCGGGCACCTCCGTGCACCGCGTGGAGCCGGTCACGCGCGGTGAAAGGCTGGCCTGCTTTTTCTGGATCGAGAGCATGGTCCGCTCCGATGCCCAGCGCCGGCTCCTGTACGAAATGGACATGGCCATCACCTCGCTGCGCCAGAAGGACCTGCAACGCGCGGCCCAAGGCGCCGCCGAGAGCCCGGAAGTGGTGCGGCTGACCGGCTGTTATCACAACCTGTTGCGGATGTGGGCTGAGGTCTAGGGTCGTCCGGGCATCCCCCTGCCCCCAAAGGGGCGTTTGTCTCGGGGTAACTGCAAAATTCATAGCGCCACAATCAAGCCTGACGTGGAAAACTACCTGTTTCAGCCTGACAGATCGGCGGCTGATTGAGGACTTGGCGGCGGCCTGGTAAGGAAATAAACTTTCCTCGATTGCAAATGCGATAGATTCGCATTTATAATCAGCACACCGATTGAATCAATCCCCAGCCAAGCCCATCCATGATTGTTTGCGTCTGCCGCCGAATCTCCGACCGCGAAATCGCCCGTCATGCCCGCGCGGGCCTGGGCTTTGACGAGATCCAGTTCGAACTCGGCGTGGCCACCCAGTGCGGCCAATGCGAAGGCTGCGCCCGTGACGTGGTGGCGCAGTGCAGCACCAGTTGCCCGACCGCCAACATCAAGCTCGCCACCCATACACAGGAAGGCAGCCCATGGCACATCTTGCAACACTCAGCTCAAGCCTGATTGCGGCGCTTCCCGCCAGCCTGATCCTGGTGATAGTTTCCACGTGGTGGATCTTCCGCCGCTGATTCTGCTCAAACACTGATTGAACTGAGCCCGCGGCACGCACGCGGCCTTTTTCCCCACCTATTCCCGATGACCGCCACCGCCTTCTCCACCGCCTTCTCCACCGCCCCGCGCCCGCCCGCGCCGCGCCAACCCCTGAGCCGAAATGCCGTGATCGCCCTGGTGGTGGTCGGCCTGCATATAGGCTTCATCTGGGCACTGCAAAGCGGCCTGCTGATGCGCGCCGCCGAAATCGTGGTGCCCGCCGAAATCCTGACGCAATTCATCGATCCGCCCGCCCCCAAGGTAGAGCCCGTACCGCCCACCCCGCCCACGCCGACCGTGCAGAAAAAGGCCGTGGCCAAGGCGCCCGTAAAACCGGCGCCCCAACCCTTGGCCATCCAGGATCCCACGCCTTCGCCGAATGCCCCGACGGGCGTGGTCACACCGCCGCTGCCGCCTGCGCCCGTGGCCGTGGCCCCAGTCGCGCCGCCCGCACCTCCCGCCGTACAGCTGCCCTCCAGCGACGCCGACTATCTGCAGAACCCGAAGCCGCCTTATCCCCCCATCAGCAGACGCCTGGGCGAACAGGGCAAGGTGCTCTTGCGCGTGCTCATCGGTGTGGACGGCCAGCCAAAGAAAGCTGAAATTCGCAAGTCAAGCGGATTTGACCGGCTCGACCAGGCGGCCATGACCGCCGCCATGCGCTGGCGTTATGTGCCAGGCAAGCGAGGCGGCGTAGCCGAAGAGATGTGGTCGGAAGTGCCCATCAATTTCGTTCTAGAGTAATTTTTTCTGAAAACCGTGGAGTATTGATTCATGAATTCCCAATTCGGCCTTGCCAACGTCTGGAGTCAGGGCGATATCGTCACCAAATCCGTGGCTTTGCTGCTGCTGGTGATGTCCCTGGCCTCGTGGATGGTCATCATCATCAAAACGCTGGACCTCATCAAATACAAGCGCATCGCGCGCGCGGCCGAAGACTTCTGGCACAGCGAGGATTTCGCGGCCGGCCTGACCAAGCTGGGCGGCGACCCCACCAACCCGTTTCGCCAGCTGGCCCTGGAAGGCCGTGAAGCCACACTGCACCACCGCAATACCAAAGCGCACCTGCATGACGCTTTGGACGTGAGCGACTGGGTCACGCGCACGCTGCGCAACACCATCGACGAATTCACCGCCAAGCTGCAATCCGGCCTGGCCATTCTGGCTTCTGTCGGTTCGACCGCCCCCTTCGTCGGCCTGTTCGGCACCGTGTGGGGCATCTACCATGCGCTGCTCTCGATAGGCGCAGCCGGCCAGGCGACCATCGACAAGGTGGCCGGCCCCATCGGCGAATCGCTGATCATGACGGCCCTCGGCCTGGCCGTGGCGATTCCCGCGGTGCTGGGCTACAACGCGCTGGTGCGCGGCAACAAGGGTGTGCTGCAAAAGCTCAACCGTTTCGCGCACGACCTGCATGCCTACTTCGTGACCGGTGCCCGCGTGAGCGCCGGCGGCCAGGCTAATGTCGTTCCGATGAAAAAGGCCTGAACACCTCCCCCCTACCCGGCCTCGCCGCCAAAAGCAGCCAGGCCCCTAATTCAGTGACCGAGAAGCACCATGGCCTTTGGAACCCAAGACGACAGCGATGACGTGATGAACGAGATCAACATGACGCCCATGGTGGACATCATGCTGGTGCTGCTCATCATCTTCATCATCACGGTCCCCGTGATGAAGCATTCCGTCAACATCGACCTGCCGCGCGCCTCCAACGAAGCGCAAAACATCAAGCCGGAGACCGTTCGCCTCAGCGTGGACGCCGAAGGCAGCTATTTCCTCAACGAAACCAAGATCACCGATGAACAGCTGGGYACCCAGCTCAAGACTGCGGCGGCCCAGAACCCGCAGCCCGAACTGCACATC